>NZ_JCAKRV010000004.1:0-256198 GCF_059515165.1 Chryseobacterium sp. CS3K3.1
TTTTTCTGAACCATAAGAGGTACTGCTTACATTGGCTAATGGATCGGTAATGATACCACCGTTGAAAGTTCCTCCTTGAGGAACAGGAAGGTAGTCCTGAACCTGTCTTCCGAACTGATCATATTTAATGGGGATAACTACATCTTTTCCCAATGGGGAGGCCTTTACATTCACAATTTGCTTGGGTCTTCCGAGTCCGTCAAAATACTGAACCGTTTCAGAGGTTTTAACATTAGCAAGTGCAGGATCTGACAAATACGTCTTGGAGTAGACATAATTTTCCGTATTGGTAAGTTGCCCCTGGGCAGTTCCTATTATGAGAATTCCTATGGGAATTAATATTTTTTTCATGGATTTGTTTTTAATTTACATTATAACTAAAGCTAATATTGTACGGAACACCTGTAGAAGGGCTTCCGTTTCCTAGCCATCTTAAAACAGTTTGTCCTGATCCTGGATAGAGAGTTACTTGCCAATTTCCTGAGGACTTAGTAACTGTCGTGGCAGGCCAACAAAGTCCAGGTATATTTCCTAATTGTACTGTATCATACCAATTCACACCTTGGTTTGATGTAACCATAAAATTTAATTGAGCATTAACAACATTATTTACTTTTTGAAAAGGAGCATATTGTATCATAATATACTGACTTGAAGCCATGGCATTGAAATCACAATATGGATAAAAGCAGGTTAAGTTTGAATTAGCATAATTCTGCCCATTACTATTAATGTCATCTAAAGCTTTCTGATCAGCATCTGCCTGACTGATGATGGAAAAATGCCTACCTTCAGGTACCGTATAGGTTATCGAACTGGATACCATACCGGAAGTACAATTATTTTTTGTGAATGACTGGCTTTTCATAACATTATAATATGCTGTTGGGGCATTATTATATTTATATTCTTTAAGAACTTTTCCGCTATTATCTACAACTTTCTCTAATCGATTGGACAAATCATAGGTATAATTTTCTCTTATTCCACTTGGAGAAGTAATACTTGTCACCCCGATCAATGGATTATAAGTGTAGGTTGTTATATTGTAATTGGCAAGAGCAGGGTCTTTTCTAAAATTATCTAGAGCTTCTATCAGCAATAGCTCCGAAGATGCATCTATATCTGCATTAGATTTCAGGAAAATAGGAAGAGTTGTGTATCCAGAAGGCAAGCTACTTACACCCAAAGAGGTCATTACATTACTATAAGTCTCTCCCTCTATCTTAGCGATAGGTAAAGTTTGACCATATCCCCAAATTATCGTGGTTGGTTTACCATCTATACTTGTATATTGTAGAACATTACCTTTGGAATCATATAAATCATAACTGATTTCTACAGTTGGGACAGGAACAGGGCTATTCAAATCTTTAAGATTATATGATAATACTGATTTGGGTAGGGGCAAACCACTAGTATATATATTAGCATCTGCTTGGGAAACAGGGTAAACGGTTTCCCACTTAGTCAGAATTTTATTTGTAAGATTCTCTATTTTCGTTGTCTCTGTAACCAATGGAATTCCTACCATATTCTTGTTAATCAAATATTGATTATTTATTGTAACATCATTTGCATAATGATATGTCTTAGAAATTACTTTATTATCTGGATAGGTAGTTTCTTCTTTCTTCAGAAGATCATCATCAGAGTCATCGTAAAAGTACTTTGTTTTAGTGGTAACATTTCCATTATTGAAATAATCTTTTCTTGTCTCAGAGTCTAAATAATGATTGTAAAAATAAAGTTTATAAGCCGAGACATTAATGACATCACATGTTTTGTCTAGAGCTTGACCTTGTGCATTCCAACCCATTGGAACAGGACCAAAAGGACGTCCATCAATTTCAATTATCCTAGCATGTTGTGAAAATCTTACAGGATTATTATTATAATTATAAATTGTTTCGGCTAATAATTGCTTAGTGTTTGTATACTCTTTTTTAAACAATATCTTCATTCTTTCTTTTTGGAGAGAGTTAAAAGAATTTATTCTAGTGCCAGCATTCTCATCATATTTAATTAGTGCACTGGACCATATATAATTATTATTTCCTAGTGTGGTCCTTTCTCTTTCTACTCTAGTCATTAGTGAGTTATCAGGTTTTTGATCAATAAAGCCATTATCTTGATTACTGAAAGCATATTCAATTATCCCTCCATTGCTTTTTTCTTCATAAATTTTTGAATATACAATATGTGACCCATTAGTATAATTTAATGGCCAACTTAAAGGTGAAATTTCCCTGTAAGTATATTGGTTATGATTGTAATCTGTAGTATTTGACAAAACACCACTAGAACTTAAATCACTATTAATAAGATCTTTATAATAATAAAACTTTCTCAGGGAAGGCACATTTGAAATACTATAATCAATAATATGGCTGACCCTGAACCCCCCTGCTAACCTCCTCGGACTAATCTCACTGATGAAAAAATCATTATTATAATTAGTCATTTTAGTATACTCATGAGGTTCGTAATAAAAACGAGTACTTCCTCCTGTTGGATAAAAGATTTTTTCTAAAATTTCGTTTAATTTAAAATTCGGTTCTTTTGCTTGTCTATATGCGGCCGCAATAACATTGATATCTGTAGAATTTATTGCATAAAAATTAAATGTTTTATCGTTGAAATACCCCCAATGATCAGTATTTCCGTTATTAAATTTTGGAAATAGGTTATTATTATATTGAAATTCATATTTGTTGTTTTCTGCTTCGCCAATTTTTATTTTTTTTAATTTTAATCGCCTAGCAGGATTCTCGTCATATTCAAAGTATATATTTTCTATATTTTTATTATTCACAGCATAGGAAATATTATCAAGTTTGTACCAATGTTTAAGATTATAGTAATTATCAGGAGGTTTAATTTCAAATCCATCAATTAAGTATACATTTTCATTGGTAAATTCTAGACTATTTGCCAAAGATTTATTAAATTTTATCTCAACATTATCAAAATTAACCTTATCCAAATAGCTAAACTGTCCTTCTTCAAAGTTTGAAAGATTAAAACAGTTATTCTTATCAATATCTTTTGCGCACCCACTCAAGTCGTAACCACCATACGAAAAACTTTTGTATCCCGAATATGAACTTCTAAAATAGATGGTTTCTCCAGATTTATCATAACTAAAGTCAACATTTTTTCCAGTTGAATATTCAATTTTGGTTAAATGCCAATTTTTGACATACTTATAATATTCTGCACCGAGCTTTGGGTTCTGAGTCTTTTTTCTACTTCGATAAATCTCAATTGCTGAATACTGATTTCCAAAAGTATACTTATTCCCCAAGCCATCGGTGATAGTAAAGGAATATATGAAATGCTCCATATCATACTCATTATCTTTTAATGTATTTGTAATCGATAAATTAGGTGTGTCAGAGTTTATAATCCATTTTCCTTCATGATTTTTAATAAAAGTACCTGATATACCATTTACAGAAAAGCTAAAAGTATCAGGATTTAATGCTCTTTCATTTTTTTCATATTCATTAAAACCCGAATATGATTTTAGCTTATCTAACGAATTCCAATCAGCGGAATTTAAAAGGTTATATTTATAATAGTAAGCCTCTGGATCAGACTCATCTGCTACACCATTCAAATTTCTTGTAATAGTTCCTGAAGTACTTAAATTCCATGCTAAACCCGTCCATGAAGGATAAGTATCAGGCTTATTCAGAGCAACATCATAATTAAGATTTACATCAAACTTGTTTTTATAATCAATTTTTAAGGAAAGCAAACTGATATTAATATCCGGTTTACCTAGTGAATGATTTAAATCAGTCCCTCCATATACTTTAAATTCACTTGAGTTTGGACTTTTAGAAAATTCAGGACTATAAAAGCCTTCTTCACCATTAAACTGACCTTTCATTAATGATACTGAAATGATACAAAATAGAAAAAAAATCTTCATAATTTACTGTTTAATAATTTTTGCATTTGCTGTTTTATTGGTATCCGTTTTTATAGTAATAAGATAAGCCCCTTGAACCAAAGCCTGCGTATTAATCTTAGTTACTTTATTCTTTGTTTTCACACTTTGTAGCTGTCTTCCACTCATATCATACAAAAGAATATCTGCATCCTTAAAGTCAAAGCCAATTTCTACGTAAGCATAGTCTGATACAGGATTCGGGTAGATCTTGATATCGTGTTTTTCAATGAGCTGATCAACTTGTTTATCTACGAGCTTTACAATCTTCCAGTTTTCTTTCCCCAGTTCTTCAGCACTTGTCCCTGCAAGAATAATAGAACCGTCTCTGTTGAGTTTTACATCAGAAAGTCTTTCTTCCTTCTTTCTGGATTCACCTTTTACATGTTTTCTCCACTGCTCATTGCCATTCTGGTCAAGGTATAGCATCCAGAAAGTTTCATCATCTGTTTCTATTCTTCCTTCTGCCTGGGTATAGCCTCCCAATAAGATTCCTTTGGATGATTTATCATCTGCTGAATGAAGAACACACATTCCCATCAGGATATCTCTGTTTTTAAAATTGTAAGATTTTTGCCATTGCTCTTCTCCTCTTTCATTTAAAGAAATCAGCCAAAGATCTGTTCCCTCCTCTAATCCGACAGTTTTGTTTCCAGACCTTTCTGATCTGGATTCTCCTCCGATAATAAAACCAGTTGAAGTTAAGGCCAGCGTTCTCAAATGATCATCTCCTTTTCCTCCGAAGTTCTTTTCCCATTCTACTTTTCCGTTTTTGTCGAGTTTTACGACCCAATAGTCACCTTCACCGAAATTTTCAGTTTGTTTTGAGTTTCGGGATATGGGATTCGGGTTTTGAACATTTAATGAAGAACCCGCACCTCGCATCCCGGAATCTTGTTCAGAACCCGAAACACGAACCTCAGAACTCCTTGAATACATTCCCAGCAATGCTCCTCCGTCTTTCGTCGGAATCATTTTCTCCACTTCATCCAATCTTTTTCCACCTAAAATTAATTGGGAAAGTTCTTTTCCGTCTTTATCCAGTTTTGTGATCAAAACATCTTTGGAACCATAGCCTTTTGATGAGTTTTGGACATTTCCTGCAACAAAAAATCCTAAATCTGTAGTCTGGATAACAGCTCTGGCTTCTTCATCAGAAGAGCTTCCCAAGGTTTTTTGCCATAGTTCATCTCCGAATTCATTGATTCTGATCAGCCAGATATCTGAGCCTCCTTTGGAATCGTCTTTTTTATCGAGTCCTTTTCCTGAATAAGAAGTTCCTGCCAGAAGAAATCCGCCATCCTGCGTGGTAACAGTAGCAGACAGGTAATCGTGGTTTTGTCCTGAGAAATATTTTTCCCAGACTTCTTCACCTTGCTGATTCAGCTTGATCAAATGAAAATCGTAACCGTTGTTTTGCTTACTGCCTGAAGCTTGTTGCTTATTGCTTTGAATAGAACTTCCTGTGATCAAATATTGCTGATCAATGGTTGTGGTGATCTGGCTTAGAAAATCCTGGGTAGAGGATTGGATGTCTTTCTGCCACACCACTTCCTGGGCAGATACTCCCAAGATTGTGCATAAAGTGAATGCACCGAAATAGATTTTTTTCATTCTATGTTTTTTTGAGTTAGTAATTAGTTTCTTAAACTTCGCGAATTTAACACTTTTTAAGATAAAAAGTCACTTTTATGTGGTACCGTTAATCATGTTATTTATCATTTAATTCTGATATATTTTTCATTCTATTATGTTGCAAAAGTATCTATCCACAACGACAAAACTTGTCGCATTAAAATCCAATTGAATTCATTGATTTCAAGCCACAAAAAAGCCACTCTTCCGAGTGGCTTTATATTTTTAAAGTTTTATTTTACTGATAAATGACTTCATCATTCTTCTTGATCTGGTAGCTCTTTTTATAGGGAGTTAAAACATAGCTGTCTTTCACATGAGCTCCGCTTTTCCATATTTTTGCTTTTCCCTGCTTATCCAAAATAATGCTTTTTGCAGCTCCATCCGGAATAAATACTTCAGCTTTAGTCATACTTTTATTAAAAATAACTGCCGTCATTGAAGTATAGCTTTTGTCTGAATTTACTTCTTTGAGTTTTATTTTCTGATTGAAAGTTTGTATACAATTATTTCTTAATTGTGAATACGTATATCCTGCGGAGCCGATACAACCGTGCACATCTCTGTCGCCTCCGAGAACAGGAGTACTTTTTTGCGCAAAAACGAATGAACCAAGGAACATGGTACTGAGTAAAATTATTTTTTTCATAGGTAAAATTTTTGTTTTCTGATGGATTAAAATATCCCAAAAATGTGATATTAATTAATTTCTCTAAGGTACAAAAAAAACCACTCTTGCGAGCGGTTTTTCTTTTTAAAACCGGATCTTACTGATAGATCACGATATTATCCTTTTTAAGCTGGTATCCGTGCTTTTTGTAAGGAACCAATACATAACCATCCTTTTTCCATGCTTTGGCTTTACCTCCTGCTCTGGTAAGGATGATGCTTCTTTCACCGGCATCTTTTACAAAAACCTCAGCTTGTTTCATGTCTTTACTGAAAATAACTGCAGCTATTGAAGTATAGCTGTCTTTCGGAGCTACTTCTGTTAACTTGATTTTCTGTTCAAACGTTCTTATACAGTCTTTCTTAATTTGAGAATAAGTATATCCTGCAGAACCAATACATCCGTGTGCATCTTTGTCTCCACCTTTTATTGTTCCTTTTTGTGCAAATAGTAAAGAACCCAGGAACATTGTGCCTAATAAAATTGTTTTTTTCATGTCGATTTGTATACTAATAATTACCCGAGGTATTATTAAAAATCGTGCCAAAAAAAACATCATAACACAATCCGGTGAATTACTTTCCGGATATTACTTAGTCCAATTGATTTTTGAATGCTGAACATTGTCAGAACTGGTTCCTATCATGATATCAAATTCTCCTGATTCCCAGTCATATTTCAGATCTCCGTTATAGAATTTCAGGCTTTCAGGAGTAATATCGAAAGTTACTTTTTTAGATTCTCCTTTTTTCAAAAAGACTTTCTGGAAGCCTTTTAATTCTTTTACCGGTCTTGTAATACTTCCTACCATATCTCTGATATACAACTGAACCACTTCAGCCCCATCATAATTTCCTGTATTCGTTACTGTAACAGATGCCTGAACGGTCTGATTTCCTTTTGCAGTAGTGGTGGAAACTGCCATATCAGAATAATTGAATTTCGTGTAGCTCAATCCATATCCGAAAGCGTATAAAGGCGTATTACACTCGTCCATATAGTTTGAACGGAATCTTTCATAAGTACATTTGTCTACTTTATCCTGGCTTAGCGGACGGCCTGTATTTTTAGCGTTATAGTAGATTGGTACTTGTCCAAGGCTTCTTGGGAAAGTCATCGGAAGTTTTCCGGACGGGTTTACTTTTCCGAACAGAACATCCGCAATCGCATTACCTGCTTCAGATCCTGCAAACCAGGCATTCAGAATAGAATCCGGAGTATCTTTTACATTGGTTAAAGCTAAAGGACGTCCTGTGAAAAGAACCATTGCAATTGGTTTTCCGGTCTTCTTTAATTCGTTTAGCAGATCAACCTGAGACTGAGGAATCGTAATTTCTGTTCTTGAAGAAGATTCTCCACTCATTTCAGCAGATTCTCCGATAGCCAGAACAATCACATCTGCTTTGTTGGCTACCTCTACCGCTTCTTTTAACAATTCTTCTTTGGAACGGTTGTCTCTGTCTGTTTTTTTACCATGAGCAGCATAAATTTCTTCTAATTTGGCATCATAGTCAATATTCGCACCTTTTGCTGATAAAAACTTAACTTCTTTTCCGTAGTTCGACTGTAATCCCTGCATCAAAGAAACTGAGGCAGCATGTTTTGTAGCAACACTCCAAGTTCCGGCCATATTCATTGAGTTATTCACCAATGGTCCGATTACAGCCACTGTTCCTGATTTCTTTAAAGGCAATACCTGATTGTCATTTTTCAATAACACCATAGATTGAGCAGCCGTATTTCTTGCTATATTACGGTTTTCCATATTATAGACTTCTTTTGCCGCTAACTTCGCATCTCCATGTTTGTATGGATTATCAAATAAACCAAGATCATATTTTGCTTCAAGAATCCTTCTTGCTGCCATATCAATTTCAGCTTGTGTCACTTTTCCTTCCTGAAGGGATTTTTTTAATGTTGTTAAAAAACCTTCTCCTACCATATCCATATCAACTCCAGCTTTTAAAGCCAAAGCAGACACCTGCTGAAGATCTCCCATACCGTGGTCTACCATTTCATTGATACCGGTATAGTCTGTTACTACAAATCCTTTAAATTTCCATAGATTTCTTAATACTTCCGTCTGAAGCCATCTGTTTCCTGTCGCCGGTACTCCGTCCACTTCATTGAAAGAGGCCATTACCGAAGCAACACCTGCATCTACTGCAGCTTTGTAAGGAGGGAAATATTCGTTGAACATTCTTACATGGCTCATATCAACCGTATTGTAATCTCTTCCGGATTCACCTGCTCCATATAGGGCAAAGTGCTTTACACATGCTAAAATATTGGTTCCGTTCGCAAGGTCTTTCCCCTGATAGCCATATACCATGTTTTTGGAAATTTCACTTCCCAAATAAGGATCTTCTCCTGAACCTTCTGATACCCTTCCCCATCTTGGTTCGCGGGAAATATCTACCATGGGAGAGAATGTCCAGTTGATCCCGTCGGAAGCTGCTTCTCTGGCAGCTACTTTTGCAGATTGCTGGATAAGATTCATATCCCATGAGGCAGCCAGACCTAAAGGAATCGGGAAAGTAGTTTCATAGCCGTGAATAACATCCATCCCGAAAATCATAGGAATCTTCAGACGGCTTTTTTCTACAGCCACTTTCTGAACAGCCTTGATCTTATCTGCTCCTTTTATATTGAATAATCCGCCGACTAATCCCTGCTCTACTTTCTTTCCAATATCAGAGCTCTGTGCCTGTCCTGTAGTGAAATCTCCGGAAGTCGGAAGGTTCATCTGGCCAATTTTTTCATCCAATGTCATTTTAGATAAAAGATTGTCTACAAAAGCTTTCTTCTTAGCCTGATACTGAGCTGTCTGGTAAGACTGAACGGGCTTCGTTACCATTTCCTGTGCGGAAAATACAGGTGCCAATGCTAAAGTGGCGATTACAATTAACTTTTTCATAAATCTATCTTCTTAAATTATTGTTTTATATTTTTTGCTTTAATTTGATGGGTTTATTTTCAATCATTGGTGTCTTGGATTACTTTTCTTTCTTTTTGGACAGCATCCATTCATACAAAGCGGGATTTGAGTATGCCGAATCCCATGAATTATGATTATCATTCGGGAAGATAACCAATTCTGCTGAAGGGTTTACAGGATGTAGCTTCTGATAAAAATTAAAAGCATTGGCAGGTAGTACAATATCGTCCATTCCGCCATGGAAAATTTTCATGTTCAGATCTTTAAACCGATGAATATTAGCGGTCATGACCTGATCTGTAGGAGCACAAACTGAAGTCACTGCAGCAAACATTTCCGGATGCTCCATGGCCAGCTTTAAGGTTCCCCATCCTCCCATAGAAAGTCCTGTAAGATAAATACGGGAAGCATCAATTTTATATTTCTTCTGAATTTCCTTGATCAGATTATATACGGTAACCGTATCCCACCATGTTCCTTCCGGGCATTGGGGTGCGAGAACAGCTACAGGTCCTTTGATCAGGTTTTTATAGGTAAACGGGCTGTGTGCCTTTACCAGATCAAGATTAGTTCCACGCTCTCCTGAACCATGAAGGAAAACAATTAATGGTACATTTCCTTTAACATTCTGCGGATAATCCAGAATGTAAGACATTTTTTCCTGTCTTTTAATTTCTTTATTGAGTTCCCCTTTTATCTCCTGCGCATTCATTGGTATTGAAAACGGCAGCAGTAAAAGAGGAATATGTTTCAGTTTTAGTTTCATATTGTTATTTAGGTTTTGGCTAAAGCCAGCGGATTTGATCTTTTTTATGTAAACGGACTCCCTTCGACTAAGCTCAGGATAAAGGCCCGTTCCTATTAATTTATTTGAGTCCATATTTGGCTGACCGGAAGCTTAGTTTTTTTAATCCCTGCTGAATTTCCGGGGCATTCATAAATAACTTCCAAAGGAATCCTGATCTGTAATTTTCAATCATGGGTGCTATCGTTCCCTGATCTATCGCCAGATATCTTGGGGTAAACCAATTGTTATAATTAATGGAGGTAGCATCATAAGGTCCCGCAGATCCTATGAATTCAGGTTTTTGGGTATACATGAATCTCAGGAAAGCCATTGATTCTTTTGGTGTATAGGGAAAACTGCTCAATGCAGCTGTAGGAGTAATCACTCCATTATCATTGCCAGGCATGTGAGCGGTGTATCCTGTGCTTCCGTCCTCATTTCTGGTATATCCGGCTGTAAGCCCCCAATAGTTGGGGCCATACCCTTTCCATTGTTTTGGATTTTCAACACAGTATTTGTAATCGATAAGGGTTTGATTTTTATTGATGTCAAAGTAGTTTTTGACAAGCTTATCGGATAATCCCGTAGGATCAAGCCCGATATATGAATATTGTGCCCAGAAAAGCGGGCCGCCGTATTCTTCGGCATAGTTGTGTTTTACATACAGAGGTAGTCCGTATTTTGTTTTATCTGTAAGGTAAGTTCCGTTTCTGGTCCATCCTTTATAGTAGGTTTCTGCATCAATGGAATAAGTAGGTGAAGATGCTGCTAAAATATAAGTGATCAGGCATTCATTATATCCCTCAAGAGGAAAATTCATTTCCCATTGGTAATCCGGTGACCAGTGCCAGTATAGGACTTTCTCACCTCCTTTGGTATACCAGTTCCATTGGATTCCTTTCCACAGTTCATCACATTTTTCTGCCAGGGCTTTTTCTTCTGCATTTCCGTTTTTAAAATATTCACGGACCATCAGTATTCCTGAGGTAAGGAATGCCGTTTCCACAAGATCACCTCCATTATCTTTTTTCCCAAATGGTACGGTTTTTCCGGTTTCCCCATTGATCCAATGTGACCATGCACCTTTGTGGCGGTCTGCTTTAGCCAGAAAGTCCATGATGTGAGTAAGTCTTTTCACCGCTTCTTTTCTTGGAACAAATCCTCTTTCTACCCCTACCAGAATAGTTGCCAACCCGAATCCTGAGCCTCCTGTAGTAATCACGTGTTTATCATTATCAGGATAGATATTATCTTCATGGTAACGTTCTCTTCCCAACATTGAGTTAGGTTCTGCATAGTCCCAGAAGTACTTTAAAGCATCTTTCTGCACTCTGTCCATCAGTTGTTCATCCGTGATATTGCTTTTTACTGCTTCAGTTTTTCCGGTCTCCTGTTTGGCAACGGGTGCATTTTTACAGGAATACACAAAGAATAATGAAGTAATAGCTATTGATAATACGTTCCTTTTCATGAGATCTCTTTTTTAGGGTTTCTTACTAAAAGAAGAGGAGAACTTTCATTCTCCTCTAAAGTTTTTATTGATTAAATTTAATAGCCGGGGTTTTGTGCTGACAATCCACCTGCTTCCATTATAAAGTCTTGTGGAAGTGGGAATAGTTCATGTTTTCCAACGATGAATTTTTTACCACCATCAGCTGCCATAGCCGCTTGTGCTTGTCCGGTTCTTACCAGATCAAACCATCTGTCATGTTCGAAAGCAAGTTCCAGTCTTCTTTGTTTCCAGATATCTAATCTTACGTCTGCTTGAGAAGAAGCAGGAGTATTTCCGATATTAGCTCTGTTTCTTACCTGGTTCAGGAAAGGAATAGCTGCAGATGTTTGTCCAAGCTCATTCATTGCTTCAGCTCTGATTAATAGTACTTCAGCATATCTCAGATAACGAATGTTTACGTCTGTTGAAGCCTGATCTCTATAATTGGAAGAATAAGCTTTATAATTATAGAATTTATTTTCTGTATTTGGACCTACGTAATATCCATCATATAAAGTCATATCTCTATGGATAATCGTGGCATCTCTTCTGGAATCTGTTGCAGAGTAGGCGTCATATAATCCTTGGGTAGGCGTTGCAAATCCCCAGCCCCAGCCTGTAGTCCCTCTGGCTCCCTGAACCTGGCTGTACTGCTGGATTGCTCTTCCTGCTGTCCCTCCTGTTCCGTTGATTTCGAAAACAGATTCAGCATTATTTTCTCCTGAAACTTTATAAATATCCTGGAAATTAGGTGTCAATGAATACCCTGTAACCAAATTAGTCTCATCCACAGCAAGCTGCCATTTCTTCTGATATAAATACACCTTTGCTAAAAGCGCATGGGCAGCACCAACAGATGCTCTCCCTATATTACCTGCCCCATAGGCTGATTTATTAGGAAGAACGGCTATGGCATCCTTAAGATCCTGTTCAATGAATGCATAAATTTCTTCCTTACTTTTTCTGGTAAGTGTCATTTGCTTATCAGCTTCAACCCCTGTTACGGGAACATGGTCTACTAGCGGAACCCCTCCAAAAGATCTTACCAAAGTAAAGTACATAAATGCTCTTAAAAACTTAGCTTCTCCAGTTAATCTCTGACGTAATTGTGGATCTGCTTTATCTAATTTAGGAAGATATTTTAGCGCCTGATTACACCTATTAATCCCCTGGTAATTAGAAGCAAACAACTCTTTAAATGATGGTGTAGATGCTGTAAATGTCAAAGCATCCAAAATGTCTTTATCTGAACCTGAGTCACTTGGACTTGAACCTTTATCTGCATCATCAGAAACAATTGATGTGACCCCGATCCAGGCAAAAGTACTCATATTCCAGTCTAAAAACTTAGCATAAATACTAGTAACCAAGCTATTGGCTCCTTCATTATTATTGTATATTTCACCCAAAGCATCCTCAGGAATTTTTTCTGTAGGTGATACATCAACGAAGTCATTGCTGCAACTCTGGTTAACAGCTCCTAAAATTAAAAATGCAGCTGCTATGATATATTTCTTATTCATTTTTTTAAAAATTTAGGTTAACACCAAATACAAAAGATCTCAATGTAGGATAAGCATCTAATTCTACCCCTGCACGCTTAATTGGATCTCCTTCTGCTGTAGGATCTGCAGGATTATATCCGGATAATTCTGAGGAATATCCTGAGTATTTCTGGAAAACAAAAGGATTAATTGCACTCACATAAAGCTTAATTGATTTCATATAATCCGTTACATTTTTAAATGTATATCCTACTGAAATATTATTGATTCTGAAATAATCTCCGCTTTCCAAATAGAATGTAGATGCAATTGGGATATTTGCAGGATTTACAGGATTTGCTGCATTAGTGTTTGTAGGAGTCCAGAAATTATTCGCTACAGAAGCTTCAACATTTTCTCCACCATTTCTTTGTGCTTTTTTACCATTGTACACTTTGAATCCAAAAGCTCCATAACCGCTCAAAGCAAAATCCCAATTCTTGTAAGACATTGAAAAATTAACACCTAAGGTTGATTTTGGTATGTAAGAGCCAAAGAAACGTCTGTCTCCCGGATCTGCACTTCCGGTAACTCCATTACCATTTAAATCTTTGAACTTCAGATTACCGTTTGCATCATAACCATCTGCTTCCCATAAGTAGAAACTTCCTAATGCGTAGCCAACTGCATTAGCATTAAAAATTTTTGTATCCTGTCCGTTTCCAAGATTTCCTCCCACAAGTTGAGAAACCGGCTTGGAAAGATCAATGCTGGCAAGCTTGTTCTTATTGTAAGAATAATTGGCACCAATTGAATAGGTAAAATCCTCACCTACTTTATCAGCCCAGTTTAAACCTATTTCAGCACCTTTATTGACAACACTTCCCATATGTGAATAATTCACTTCAGAAATACCTGTTGCAAGATAAGGTACCACCCCCAAGATAAGATTATTGGTTTTTCTGTTATAAACATCAAAGCTACCCGATAACCTTTTATTCAGGATTGCAAAATCTAATCCTAACGAGGTTTCTTCAGTTACTTCCCATCCTAAACTAGGGTCATATCCCTGATTAACAGTTATTCCATTACTTACAGGCGATGTCCCGAATCCGTAATTGTATGTTGCTCCAGATGAAAGTGGCAAATAATTTAACGGAACCTTCTGGTTACCTAATTTACCCCAGCCTCCTCTTAATTTTAAAAGATCAAAGAACCCATCCTGCATAAAGCTTTCTTCAGAAATGATCCATCCGGCTCCAAATGATGGAAATGTCCCCCATCTGTGCCCCTCAGCGAACTGAGATGATCCATCTCTTCTGAATGTCCCGCTTAATAAATAACGGTTCATAAATTTATACTGAAGTCTTCCGAAATAAGAAATGGTAGTATTTCTGTTTCCTTTTATAGATTCAATAGCTTTAGTCGTATTATCACTAAATAAATTCCCATAGTAATCTACACCATCCAGATTCCAGTAGTCTTGTGAAACGGGTACATTCTTTCTGTTGATCGTTAAGGTTTCAAGACCGTTGGCAACTGAAGCTTCTGTACCGGCTACAATTTCAATATCATGGTTTCCCACTTTCTTGGTATAGGTTAAATAGTTATTAAGTACCCAGTTGAAATAGTTTTGACTTTTATTGGTTAATCTTGTCAGAGGCAAAGAAGTATCATATCCACTGTCAACCCTCATTGGATCGCTATCTAACCAGAATGCTTTGGAGTTTACAAAATTGTAATATTTATAATTATTGTACTCACCACTAAACTGAGAAGTAAACTTCAAATCTTTATAAATATCAATATCCAGTTTTAAACCACCCTGCAATAAGAAATTTTTTCCCCTTTGATTATCATAAGCAAGCTGCATTACCGGGTTGCCTACATTATTAAATCTTCCTCCTTCATAATCGATATTTCCGGTAGTCTTATTATAAATAGGCTGTCCATATTTTCCATTCGGATAATATACAGGGACTAATGGAGATTGTTTATATGCATTTGTAAAAGCACCATACGATTTAGGAGTATCATTGGTAAAGGTAGCACTTAAAGTCTGCGCCAATCTGATTCCTTTGGTAATTCTGAATTCGTTATTGGTTCTTACTGTAGTCCTGTTATAATTGGTACCTTTAAGGATAGACTGCTCATCATAATTACTTAAACTTAAGAAGTATTTTGCAGCTTCAGAAGATCCTGAAATAGAAACATTATGTTGGTTATAAATCCCTGTTCTTGTAATTTCTTTGAACCAGTCTGTGTTGTACGGCTGATTAGGGTTCAGATAAGTACTTGCTTTACCAGCATTATTATAATTTGCAAATTCAGACCCGTTAGCCATTTTAATGGTTTTTAAAGGGGTTCTGAATCCAACCAATCCATCATAGGAAACACTTAACTTCCCTCTACCTGATTTCGTAGTAATAATAATTACCCCGTTAGCCGCTCTGTTACCATAGATTGCCAATGCTGCAGCATCTTTCAATACATCATAAGTAAGAATATCATTAGAATTGATATTGTTGATGTTATCGGCATACATTCCATCAATTACATATAAAGGTGTTCTTCCACCCAATACAGTACCAAGTCCTCTGATCATTACTGTCGGAGTAGATCCCGGCGCATCAGAAGCAATTACCTGTACCCCGGCGGCTTTTCCCTGAATAGCCTGTGACGCATTCAATACTTTGGTTCTGGTTACTTCCTCCGCACTGATAGAACTGATAGCAGTTGTATTATCAACTTTTTTACGGCTACCATATCCAATCATAACGACTTCGTCAATCTTCTGGACTTTAGCAGAATCCTGCGTAACCTGTGCATTCACGTTCATCCCGAAATATAACACGGCAATGAGACCTGAATACTTTAAATTACTTTGTTTCATATAGTTTCAATTTTATTCAAATAAATTCAAATTTGCACCTGTCTCTAAATAGTGGAGTTATTTAAAATCTCAAAAAAAGACATTAGCCAAAAATATAAAAAATATCCAACACTGTTAAACTATCTTAAATATTTAAAAATAACTATCCTTTATTAAATGAAAAATGCCAAAAATATAGATTTTATAATTTTTAATTTAAAATCAAGATCCTTTATCCATCATATTTACAAATGAAATTTTAACATTTTTGACACAATATTCACCAAAACATGTACTCAATTTAATATTTTGTTAAATTGGGAATAGTAATTACCTTTGGTGCAGTTTTTGACAAATGCACCTTAGAAATACATAATAAAAAAATCAATGAAAAAATATATCATTGCAGCCGCTCTTCTGATTGGAACCGGTGCTGTTATTACCACCACTGTACAATCCTGCACTTCATTGGCAACATCAGACATGGGGCTTTCTATTATCAAAAGAATTCTGCTCAATGGTATTGATAAGGGAATGAGTATCTATGGCAACAAAGAAGCGTTCCTGCAGAATAATATGGTTGATAAAGCCCTTCCAAAAGAGTTGAGAGACATCAATTCCACACTGGAGAAAATTGCTCCTTCACTGGTAGCCAAAGAACGAGATTATATAGCACAGGCAGCAGCTTACACAGTGAATACATCAAAACCTATTTTGCAGGATGCCGTAAACAGCCTGAATGCTCAGGATGTAACGAGAATTATGCAGGGAACCACTGCAACACAGATTCTGAAGGAAAAAACATCCCAACAGCTTATTGCTGCCATTGCTCCTAAAGTAGATGAAAAACTGAATGAATATGGAATTGTAAAAACCATTAATACAGCGCTATCTGGCAATAATTTTCTGGGCAGTCTTTTAGGAGGGAATAACAACACTGTCAATTCAGGAGGACTGAGTAAACTTGCTTCTGAACAGCTGGTGAATGGATTATTCAATATCATTGAAGATTATGAACACCAGAACTCCAAGTCCCTGCTGGGACCGTTTGGAAAATAGGAAAATTTTCGCTATTTTTATATTATATTAACAATTGCAGATGGATATATTACAAGGAAATCAACACGCAAGCCCTGAAGACTTTTATCAGTCTTTGAGGGAGAAACTGGAGGATCATCATGATTTTCCGGAGGATTATTTATTTAAATTTATTATTCCTACAGACCAGGCAAAACTTACTGAAATTTACAGAGTTTTTGATGGTATTAAATTTACACTGGGAAACCGTGAAAGCAAAAATGGAAAATACACGGCCTGCAATATCAATGCATTTGTTCTGGATGCCAATCAGGTAGTGAATATTTATAAAGAAGTAGCAAAAATAGAAGGCGTTATTCTATTGTAAAAACAAAGGCCGTTTCATCATGATGAAGCGGTTTTTTATTATTAATACATAAAAACAGAATATGATGAACATCCAACTGATCCTATTTAATATCATTTTAGCAACCTCTGCTACAAACTGTATGCACAAAAATAACAGCGAAAATAATACACCTAATATGTCTTCTACAGTTCAGCAGCAAAAGATTGAACAGATCCGCTTAACAGAAAGGACAAGAGGGTTTAGCAGGGACATTGTTTTCACACCCTCTTCAAAAGAGTCCAACATCAATGAAGAGATTACGAATACCAAAATCTCTACCGCCGAATGGCTGGCAGTTTCCAGGCTGGCTCAGAACATTGACCTACCGAAGATATCTGAACTCAAATCTCCAACTACAGGCAGATATTCTGACCAGGCAATGATATCATCTATGATCATTACCGCTGGCGGAAAAGAGTATACTTCCTCAGAATTTGATTCCGGACGTCCTCCAAAAGAACTGGAAGCTTTATATAAGGCGATAAATGGCCCGGTTACTACAAAAAACCCATAACATAAAAGATCCGCTCTTTCACAGAACGGATCTTTTTTATTTATTAAATTTTCGTTTATTTTTCAATAAAGAACTTTACATTTTCAATAGGTCTTCCCAGCATTGCTACTGAACCTTTTACCAGAATGGGTCTTTGTATTAAAGATGGGTTTTCGGAAAGAATCTTTATCCATTCCTCTTCCGAATAGTTTTTATCTGCATAGTTCTCAACGTAAAGCTTATCGGTTTTACGGATAATATGAAAAACACTCTGATTCAGTTTCTTCAGCACCGTTCTTATTTCAAGAGGACTTAAAGGATCTTCAACAATATTAATGATCTCAAAAGGCACTCCGTTTTCGTCAAGATACTCCAGTACAGCATTTGACTTTGAACAGTTTCCGTTATGTAAAACTTTAACTACCATGATACATTATTCAAAAATTAAACTTGATCTTAACAAATTTAAAAAGATTTACCCTGAGTGTGTCTTAATGTTCTGATAAAAATATGTTAAAACAATCCGTGTAGCTCTGCTTCAATCTTCTCCAGAATAAACCCGAAATCTTCAGGTTTTTCAACGAAATCAAGATCATCCACTTCAACAATCAGAAGTTTTCCTTCTGTATAGTTGGAGATCCATTTTTCATATTTCTGATTCAGTTTGGAAAGGTATTCAATACTGATGGATGCTTCATATTCACGACCTCTTTTATAGATTTTTTTAACCAGGTTAGGAACATCAGATTTCAAATAGATTAAAAGATCCGGAGCAGATACGAAAGACTTCATCAGATCAAATACTGATGAGTAGTTATTAAAATCTCTGTCTGAAAGAAGATTCATATCATTCAGGTTTTCTGCAAAAATATGAGCATCTTCATAGATCGTACGATCCTGAATAATGTTTTTCCCGCTTTCTCTGATCTCCTTTACCTGACGGAATCGGCTCCCTAGAAAATACACCTGCAGTGCGAAACTCCACTTGCTCATGTCTGAATAAAAATCTTCCAGATAAGGATTATGATCTACATCTTCAAATTGTGCATCCCATCCGTAATGCTTGGAAAGCATCGTTGTCAAAGTTGTTTTTCCGGCTCCGATGTTTCCTGTAACTGCAATATGCATAATATTCTTTTTCCTTGTATTTACGAATTAGTTGATAAGTTTTTCGACAGCCTCAGTCTGAACCTGAGAAATATCTTCAATCAATTTCTGTAAAGTATTGTCTGAAGGTTTCTCTACTGTATTCTCATCTGGTTTTTCTTCCGTCTTTTCTACTGGTTTCTCTGTAGATGGCGGAAGAGATTCCGGCTGAGCTTCGAGCTGTTTTTGCTGTTGGGCTTTCTTTACTTTTTCAAGGCTGTAAAGATAGAGTTTGTTCCCTTTGATTGCAAAATAAGAGAGGATGTTTTTATCCACAATTTGTGCATCCTGGTCTTCGAAAATGGTGATCATCCCTTTTTCAGGGACGTATTGTGAAATGAAATTACCGGCAACTACCAGGATCATATCATTCTCCCTTCGAAAACGTTTTCCGTTTTCCAGAGGAGCTTCGAAAAGCTTTTCGAATTTAAGGCTGTAAATCCTGATGTGTTTTCTCGTTAAAATATAGACCTTATTTTCATAGACCAGCATGTCCATTAAATCTTCAAAACTGATATCAAAAGGATATGAATTGATGGTTGTATCGTTCCTGAAATTATACTGTATCAAGCGTTTTGTACTGTCGTCCAAAAGCCAGAGCTGCTGCAGATCTTCGGCATAAGCCATTCTGATAAAACCAAATTTCTGTTTAAAATCCAATCGTTGAATCTCATTCATATTCTGGTCTACAAATTTCATTTCCTGGGCATTTTCAGAAAACAATGGCACATTCAGAGGATTTTGTACAGTCTGTACTTTGTACGGAACCGTGAGCATCATTTTTCCGATCTGTTTTCCAAGGGAATCATATTTGGTAAAACTAAAATCTTTGTTTTTATAGATATACAGATTTCCGTAGTCATCGGCAAGCATATCTTTTGCCTCCTTCAGTTTTAAAGTATCTAAAGGAAGTATATCCTGCGCTGAAGCCGTACAGAAAAGGAAAAAAAATACTATGTTTAAAAACTTCACTCTGTTTTTTTAATGGGGTCAATTTACTGAAAAATACGTTCACTCAAAAGATAATTTAGCCTAATAAAATTTTCTTTACTATTAATCAAAATTAAGAACAGTTTATTACTGAAAAACAACTTCATAAATTTTTTCCCAGTTCTTTCCTGTCACCAGCATATGATCACCTTTAATAGCAATCCCGTTCAGGACATCTTCAGTACCTTTGGTATTTTGTTTGGCAATTTTTGTAAAATCAAAAGTTCCCACTACTTCTCCATTAGCAGGATTGATCTTTAAAATAACCGGTTCTCGCCACACATTAGCATATATAAAGCCATCGTGATATTCAAGCTCATTGAGCTGATTATAAATTTCAGAATTCCCGCCAACAGCTATAGTTTTCACTACTTTTGAGGGATCATTGATATCCAGAAAATAAAGATTTTTTGAACCGTCTGTAGCGATCAGATTTTTTCCGTCGTACGTCAGTCCCCATCCCTCTCCCATTGTATTGGGCAAAGGAAATTTTGAGAGTTCTTCAAACGTAATTTTATCGTAAATAAAACCTATTTTATTTTTATAAGTTAACTGATAAATCTTATTTCCAACTATTGCACAGCCTTCGGAGAAAATTTCAGCAGGCTGTTGTTTTACAATTATCGGAGTGGATGACCCTAAAGTATATTTTATCAACTGGGAAGCATTCTCCATCCCATCACTTTCATATACTGTATTTCCTTCCAGCAGAAAGCCTTCAATAAAATTTTTGGGATCGTGAGGGTAATCTGCAACTATTTTATATGGAATATTCTGTTCAGGAGTTTTTGTGAATACATTGATGGTAGCATCCTGATTTAATACTTCTCCATTTTTTGTTTTAATCCTGAAGACTACATCATTATCTCCTAATGTAAAAAACTTTGGACTAACAATTAAATCCGTTGTTTCTTTATCTCCGAAACTGATGGTTATACTTTCTGCATTTTCCGTTACTTCTTTGGGAAGATCAAGTTTATCTCCGAAATGATACCCTTTTGATTCTCTCGCATTGTTATAATCAGCCAGAGAATCAAGCATTTTCTCGTTATTATTGCAGGAAGTCAACAAGAATACGGCTGTCAGACCAGCCATAATATTTTGCTTCATGAAGTTTTTAATCATTTGCCAAAAGTACTAAAATTTAATCCTCAAAACGAAAATAACGCTCCCAGGGGGAACGCTATTTTTATTTTATCAATAGAATCAGATTACTTGATCTGAACTTCATAAATCTTCGACCAGTTTTTTCCTGTCACCAGCATATTATCTCCTTTGAAGGCAATTCCGTTCAGTACATCATCACTTCCTTTGGTATTCTGTTTTGCGATTTCAGTAAAGTCAAAAGTTCCCACCACTTCTCCATTAGCTGGATTGATCTTTAAAATGATCGGCTTCTGCCATACGTTGGCATAAATAAATCCGTTGTGGTATTCCAGTTCGTTCAACTGGTCGTATGCCTGAGAACTTCCTGCAACGGCAATATATTTAATCAGTTTTGAAGGATCGTTGACATCAAGGAAATATAAAAGTTTACTTCCGTCAGAAGCAATAAGGCTTTTTCCGTCATACGTTAATCCCCAACCTTCACCTAATACATTTGGATAAGCAAATTCTGAAAGCAGCTTTAGAGAACTTTTATCATAAACATATCCTTTTTTACTCTGCCATGTCAACTGATAAACTTTATCACCAACAATCGTGCTTCCTTCAGAAAAATCTTCCTGAGCCTGTTTCGTAGAAGCCAGCGGAGTGGTTGTTCCCAGCGTATATTTTAAAATCTGTGAAGATCCGTTCTGCCCGTCACTTTCATAAATCGTGTTTCCTTCAATCTGGAAGCCTTGTACAAAGTTTTTAGGATCGTGCGGATATTCCGCTACAATCTGATAAGGAATATTTTTTTCAGGATTTTTTGCAAATACATTGATGGTGGCATCCTGGTTCAGAACTTCACCTCCCTTCGTTTTAATATTGAATGTAACGGCATTATCACCTAATGTGAAAAATTTAGGATCAATTGTCAAATCTGTTGTTTCTTTATCTCCAAAGCTGATTGTTACGCTTTCTGCATTTTCCGTTACCTCTTTCGGAAGCTCAAGCTTATCTCCGAAATGATATCCCTTCGCCTCCATTGAAGTATTATAAGTGTTTAATGTATTAAGAATTTCTTTATCCTTATTACAAGACGCCAATAATAAAATCGCTGCGAAACCCGCTATTATACTTTTTTTCATTGAATTTCTAAATATTTCTCCAAAAATAGCAAATTTTATTCCGTATTGCCAATATTATCTGCGGGTTCACCAAATTGTAATATGTATCCATTGTTGTCATATATTGCAAATTCTCTCATTCCCCACTCAAAAGTTTCGATTTCATAGCAGACTTTGGCTTTGGTTTTAAGGTCTTCCCAAAGATCATCCACTTTATTTACATTGAAATAAAACGAACCGGAAAAACCAATGGAAGTATTTTTTTCATGTTCGTTAGGCTGAGACAGCATGATGTATATTTCATCTTTACGAAGGGAAGCCCATTGCCATTCGTTATTCCTGTCCATAAGGCTAAACCCAAGAACGCGCATATAGAATTCTATGGTTTCATCAAGATTTTCAGTCCATAAAACAGGGCGAAGTGCGGTAAATTGTGTCATGATTCCTGTAATTCGAAAGTACTTTTATTGATTTTCATATTCAGAGAAACCCATGTTTCCTGATCAATCCTGGCTTCGCTTTTAACGTATGGATCAAAAGCAAAACCTACTTTTCTGTAACATTCAATAGCTCCGGTATTCCAGTCGTAGACATTCAGCTCTGCTGTTTCTTTATCAAAATGACTGAAGCCATATTTCAAAAGCTCCTGCATGACCTTCTTTCCATAACCTTTTCCTCTGTTATTTTCATCCCAGATCAAAATTCTTCCCAACAGGAATGTTTTTTCTTTCAGAAATATCTGGGCATGCCCGATTGTACTTCCTGTCTCATCTATAATTTTAAAAAGAGTTCTGTTTTCATTGAACAGATCAGTTTCCAGCTGTTCTTCTGTGAGAGGAAAACGATATGCCGGGCCGGCAAACTGAAGAAGCATTCTTTCGTCTTTTATCTTTGAAATCAGTTGTGGAGCATCTTCTATCGTAAAAGGGTGTAATGTGATCATGATTTATTTTTCTAGAAATTCTTTTAAGCTTTGTCCCAAAATCGTATTCCAGCCTTTTACAAAATTCTCTCTTGAAAAGCCTTCTCCTAAGTCTTTAAAGTTTTCAATATCTTCATGGGTCAGCTTTACTAAAGTTTGACCGTCTTCTGGCAGCAGTTCCCAGGTTACCATGGTCTTCATGTCTGAAAAATCAGGATAAGACCATGTATGCTTTAATTTTTCATTGGGTATTATTTCTAAAATCTGTGCGTGGTGATGGTATTTATTTTCACCTCCCGGTTCATAGAAGTTGAATTCCTTACCTGTTTCCAAAACAAAATCCTGGATATCAAAATACCAGGATTTCATTTCATTTTTATCGGTTAATGCCTTCCAGACTTTTTCAGCCGGAGCATTGATGGTGTACTGAACAGTGATAGGTGTGCTCATATGATAGGTTTAATATGTTTAAATGTACACATTTTACCTATAATATTTAACCACAAAAGTCACAAAGTTTTATCTACTAAATTATTCAAGTTTAAATTTCTACTCATGAGAAGTACACGTAAGCCTTTAAAATTTCAGAATTTTCCTTTTGTGAACTTTTTATTCCTGCAAGTTCATTTTAACTTTTATCTTTTGTGACTTTTGTGGTTTATTTTGTAATTACCCATGTGAAAAACCTGTGATCTTGGCTTCATCAAAATCCAGCTGCATTTCAATGGTTCTCATCACATGATCATCAAATATCTTTTCTCTTTTCATTCTGTGCAATTCGTTTCTCTGTGCCTGAATGATCTGGCGTAAGACATCTTTATTTTGATTGATAGCGGTTACATAATCTCCTGTGGAAGCCATGCACTGGGCTTTGTCTGCCATCAGCATCATTTCATTTTCCAGTTTATGCTTTTGATGACGCACAAGGCTGTTCGTTACTGCCAATTCAGAAAAATCTTTATCCAGTTTGTGCAATGCTGTTTCCTTCAGTTTACGCATAAGGATTACTTCCTGTTTTTCTTCCGGCAATTCGCTTCCGGCATCCTGAATATTTAATAATTTCAAGATGGGCGCCAACAATAAACCCTGCCCTACCAGGGTGATCAATATGATCACGAAAGTGACAAATAAAATAATATTTCTATGCGGAAATGCTTCTCCGTTGGGTAAAAAAGCAGGAATTGACAAGGCGGCAGCCAGTGAAACCACTCCTCTCATTGCTGCAAAACTGATGATAAAAGGCTCTCTCCAATCGGGTTTGGGAACTTTTAATCTTAGTTCTTTAGAGCAGATTCTTGGGAAATACATCAATGCATAACTATAGAGAATTCTTGTTCCGATAATCGCTCCGCCAATCACTACACTGTAGAAAATACCTTCTGAAATGGTATATTCTTTCATCCCTTCCACTACAATAGGAAGCTCAAGACCAATCAGGATAAAGATGATGGTATTCATCAGAAATATCAGAACACTCCATACATTCCCGGACTGAATCCTTGAGGTATGGCTTAAATAGCAATGTGAATTATAAGACATCAATAAACCTCCGGCAACTACAGCCAATACTCCCGAAAAATGGAAATGTTCCGCTCCCACATACATAATATAAGGTACGATCAGGGTAATAATGGTATCGATATTGGAATTGGTCGGGATAACTTTTAATAAAGCACCAAACAGGAAGCCTACTGCTACTCCCACAGCAATTCCACCGATCGCCATTGTGAAGAAATCCTGAACGGCATCTCTCCAGATAAACTGTCCTGAAATAACGGCGGCCAGTGCAAATTTAAATACAATTAAACTGGAAGCATCATTGATCAAACTCTCGCCTTCCAGAATATTGGTAATTTTCTTAGGAATTTTCATATGCTTCAGTACCGAAGTCGCAGCTACTGCATCCGGCGGAGAATTCACACCTCCCAACAAGAAGCCCATTGCCACTGTAAGTCCGGGAATGATAGAAGATGAAAGATAAGCAACGACTATGGAGGTTAAGAATACCAATCCAAAGGCCATTGAAAAAATCTGTTTTCTCCATTTATGAAAATCCTGCCATGAGGTAAACCAGGCTGCCTCAAACAAAATTGGCGGCAGGAAAATAAGAAAAACAAGATCGGGTTCTATTTCAATACGTGGCATTCCCGGCACAAAGCTTATCAGTAATCCTGCAATGACAAGAAAAATCGGGTAAGCTACTTTTAATTTCTGGCCGATCATTACCAATATCATCACAGATAGCAGTACTGCAATGGATATTATAACATAGCTGTGAATCATTTTTAAATAAGTTTTTTTAAGTTTAAGTGTTATTTTTTATGGGATATCAAATATTTATTATTACCCAAACCTGATAGGTTTCAGAAACCTATCAGGTTCAGATATATTCGAAGTCTGTCATTAATCAATATCTGAGATCATAAAAAGATCAATCTAAAGCACGATATTATTCTTCGGAGTAATGGCTGGCGGAAGATCAGATTCATCCAGCATATCTCTCATATCGATTTCAATCGTACGGCTGATCTGGGTGATGGGAACGTCATTGGGACTTCCTTCAAAAGGGTTTACCGAAGCCTCTCCTACGCTGTCCAATGTATGGAAACACCAGGTTACCAATAAAGAAAACGGAATATTAAACCATAATGTCAAGCCTTCTACCGATGTTCCTTCACCTAATTTATCAAACTCCTTCAATAATCCGAAAGGCACAAAAACAATGAATAAAAGCAATAGATACGTTGTAATTGAAGAGAAATTTCTCGGATAGGGAAAGTTTTTAATTCTTTCAGCTTTTCCCTGATTATCGGTAAACTTCACCAATTGCTGGTTGATCTGTGTCCATTGAAAATCATTGATTCCTCCTTTTTCGTAAACTTCGGATAAAGCTTTACTCTGGCTGGCGATCAGTTGAGTCGCTCTGTTTTTTTTACTTACAATGTACTGAAGTTCAGATTCTGAAAGATACTTTTTCAATTCTTCATCCAGTTTGGACTGTCTCTCCGGAATGTCATATTTTTTAGCATATTCATCAAACTGATCTGTTCCCATGTTTTCCCATGCTCGCGATTCACGAAGCTGAAATCTCAATGCAGTAAGCCATGCATAATGACGAAGGAACATTTCTTTTACTTTACCGGAGTCTTTAGAAAGAAGTGCATCTCTCAGGATATATCCAAAGCTGCGGCTGTCATTAATAATAGCTCCGTAAATCTGTCTTGCTTCCCAAAGTCTGCTGTAGCTGGCATTGTTTTTAAATCCAACAATAAAAGCAACCGCTGTTCCCATGATCGCAATCGGCTGCCATGGAACGGAAAGAAACTTCCAGCCCAAAAAATACAGGACTGTAGGAATAGCTGATAATATAACCAAAGCGTAAATGCTCCGTCTGGTCCAGATAATGAACTCCCGGGCTCCGAATCTTTTTCCTGAATGCATAAGTGTTTATTTTATAGTGTTTATTATAATCTATTTTCAAATAATGGTTTTCCTCACAGCATTCAGAATAATTTTATTAGTTCTTAGTGAACGGGATATTATTATAAAAACCAATCTGAATTTGTCCGCGGTTTCTGTTCTCCTGAATCTGATTCATATAACCAGCTTCAATCCTCATATTTTTATTGATGACATATCCTAACGCCCCATACACTCTGTTTCTATCAAAAACCGGATTGTCAAAATGCAGAAAAATTTCGTTATATACTGATGCGTAAAGGGTTTTCGGAAGTAACTCTTTTTGAGTAATCGGAATATTGACTCCCAGCATATAACGGAATCTCATTCTGAAATCATCCTGAAGAAAACGTTCTTCCAAACGATAGCGGTGCTGAAGATAAAAACGTCCGAATTTCTGTTTGGTAATATACTGCTGGAAAATTCGGTGCTCAATATTTTCTTTTTTTTCACCGTTTACGTAAGGTTGGCTGAGAATGAAACCGTACCCCAATAAAACATTGTTATTGTTCTCTGTAAGATCATATCCGATCCCTGTACGGATCAGTAGCTGTTCCAGGTCTCCAAGCGCATCGAAATTACGGTACTGAATTTCATTGTGCCAGTTCAGCTTCTTGCTGATCTTATTATTTCCAAAATACATATACCATGCTCCCAGATCGTTTTTTTGAGCAAATGTCAAAATGGATCCCAAACCTAAAACTGTGAACGCCAACTTCGTAAAAACCTTTCTCATATTTACCAATTACTATTATCTATCGTTTTAAACAAAATTAATATTTTAAATCAATAATAGCAAACAATATTTTATAAGTTAGTTTAAAGAAGTACGGATGCAATGTTCTGCATCCGTTTTTTTTGTAAAAGATTATCCTGGAACCTGTTCGGTAAGAACATCTGTTTCATTCTGGTCAAAATAAGTACAGGTCATTGCATGAAGATTCATTGTCCAGCCATTGATTCCGTTTTCTGCACAGTCTTTACAGAAAGTTATATAATCTGTTCCTCCCTGCTGGTGAAGTTTAAGCCTTATTTTAAAATTTTCAAGATTTAAAATATCGGAAATGGGAAGAGCCACATATTTTTTTCCAGTCTGCACAGATTGGTTGTGAGTATTAAAGTACTCAGTATTTCCGTCTGAAACGTATGCTTTGTAGTGAGAGACACCTAATGCTTTTATAGCCTGAATATATTGCGGAAAATCAGCTCCGCTTTTTACTTTCTGGTGCTCTGCTTTGATGTTTTCAATTGTAAATTTCATTCTTTTGTATTTTCTGTTTTTAACTATAAATTATTGTTTCTCACAAGCAAACCATTGGACTCTGCTTTTCAAAACAAAGGCTAATTTAATCAGAAAATATAAATCTCATTTAATTTTTAATAACAACAGTTGTAGGGATAGTTATTCGAACCTGTCTTTTAAATAGTTCATATCTGCAATTTTACTTTCTATGGCATATACCACTAAACCGGCAGTATTTTTGGCTCCGGTTTTCAATAGAAGGCTGTTGCGATGACCTTCAACGGTTCTGGAGCTTATAAAAAGCTGATCCGCAATCTCAGAAGTGTTGTATTGTTTGCAGATGAGTTCCAATACCTCTTTTTCCCTTTTGGAAATATGATTGGCATCAAAAATACTGGAAACCTTTTTCTTAGGTTCTGTAAGGTTTTGATGTAAAGCTTCCATTACCTCGTTATTATAAAAGAAACCTTTGCTGTACACTTCCCGGATTGCCGTGAGCAATTCTGCAGGGCTTGAATTTTTTTTAAGAAAGGAGCAGGCCCCGGACTGTATCATATTGACAATAAATGCTTTCGTGTTATAGCTCGTTAAGGCAATAATTTTAATCTGGGGATATTTGATATGGATCTGTTTGGTAGCTTCTACTCCGTTAATTTCCGGCATATTGAGGTCCATCAGGATTATATCAGGCAGTTTTTCCAGGGTTACAAGCTCATCCAGCAGCTCTTTACCGTTGCTGAAATCACTTACCAGTTCAATATCTTTTTCTCTCTGTATCAACAATGAAATTCCCTGACGAAAGAGTGCTTCATCGTCTACAATTATGACACGAATTATATCCTTTTCCATTTTATAATGATTTAAAATGTAAATTCTACGGTAATTCCTTTATTGTTTTCACTTTCAATTTTCAGTGTTCCATTGATCAGTTCTACCCGGCTTCTGATATTTCTTAAGCCTAGTCCACCTTTCAATGTATTTTCATTAAGATCAAATCCTTTCCCATCATCTTTATAGATACAGGTATTTTTTCCGTCTTTTCCCAAAAATTCTATATCAATATGCGTGCTTTCTCCGTGTTTTATGGAATTGTTAATGAGCTCCTGTAGTATTCTAAAGATATGCAAATTTTTTTCTTCTTCCGCTTTTGCAAAGTATAAGCTGTTGGAATAAGTTACCTGCAGGGTTTTGGACAGGTTGATTTCTGAGCACAATGCATCTATGGCAGCGTGGAGCCCAAATTTTTCTAAAATCGGAGGAAGGAGATCATGTGAGATCTGCCTTGCACTTTCTGCTGTTTTATTAACCAGATGTATGATTTTATTTTTCAGATCGTTGTATTCTTCTCTGGCCAGATTATCAAAATCCAGGAGATGGATATTTAAAGAAACCACACTGAGTTTTGAACTGATGTCATCATGCAGATCCTGGGCAATTCTCAGTCTTTCTTTTTCCTGGGCGCTGATAATGGCGTGGGTAAGCTCTTTCTCGTATCTGACCTCAAGCTCCTTTTTCTGAATAAGGTTTCTTGTTATCTTCTTATTAGAAAAATAATAAAATATAATCAGGGTAACGGCCAGTAAGGTAAATGCCAGAAAGGTATAAACGATAGTGGAAATAATTGTATTCTCATTCATTTTGTAAAATCATAACAGTGATTACACATTTTTTTTGCGGGAAGACAGATAGTCTGTCAGAATAAAAATCTGATACACAATAAACATAACAACATTGAAAACCCATATCTCTTTATGCAGTTTTCTGTTCATCACCGTATACAGGTTTCCGGACAAAAATATTACGGTACTGCTTATCAGATAAAGTAAAAGTCCCAGGCTTATATAATTGTATTTCTTTTGGGTATCCAGTATATTATATAAATGAAATAAGGCCAGAATTATGATTGAATAAGACGTGACAAAAATTTCAAAAAGATTAAAAACATAATACTTTTCGGGGTATATGATATACTGTATAACAAGAACTACAGGAATGATAATTAAAAGTGTACGTGCTGTTTTTTTCTGGTATTTTTCCGTTACAATTTCATGGAAGAATAACCCCAGTAACAAAAACTGACCTATCAGATAATAATGCGAGAAAAACAGATTATTGATCTTCTGTGAGTTTAATACGTAAAAAACAATTTCACACAGTAATATCCAGGCCAGATAACCGATGAAGAATGTATAGGCTTTTCCTCCTCCGGAAAAACCTATACAGTATACTGCCAGATTAATCAGCAGAATGCCTTTTCCAATTAATGACAATATTTCAATCCAATGATCCAAGATCTCCGGTTTTCAGGTTACAGATTCCACCATTTCTCGGCAGAACATACGCTTGGGCAGGGTGTGGTCATGTCATATACATAATACCCTTTATCATAATCCACAATATCATTGTTATCTGCATCTACGCCCACCAGAAGAAATTTAAATTCACCTTCATCGGTAATGGCATTATATCCTCTGTATCTCTCAAATCCTTTGTCATTAATAAAAATATCATGAACGTCCTTTGCCGGGATAAGGTGGGCCCGGATAGATGTTCCACCGATAATTTCTGTATTCTGCCAATTGCTGATCCATTTTTTAGCATCATCTAATAAGACTGCATGTTTAGGTAATTCCATAGTTTTTCTCGTTTTAAATTATATAATAGGTTTAGAATAAGTTACTTCAGCTACACATTACAAGTTATGAAAAAAAACTAACCATACTGTGAAATACATTCATTTTAATTAACATAATATCCTTTTTTCAAAATTATAATAATAAAAACCACCAAAATTGCGTATTTCTACCTGTTTTTCAATTCGGTTTTTAATACGCTGTTGTCCCTTGATATTTCTCGCTTGCTTTGTGGTATCCTTTTACGGGAAAAATCCTTGAACCTATAAACAGTCCCGGAAGCTTATGATCTAATGCTAACATTAAAAACCTGTATCATGAAAACAATTATCTTTTTTGTAATCTTTACTTTCTTAAGTAATATTGCATCAATCAATGCACAGACAACTACTGTAACTTTTGAAACTTCATCTGGCGGAAGCACAAGCTTTACCAGCAACGGATATACTTTCAATATCGTATCACAGGCCGGAACTTTCAGAATTCAGGGCAATTATCCAAACACCGGCTGGAACGGAACAGCTAATGATAACGTCTATATTGACAACACAGGAACAACCAATATCAGCTCTCCCTCTTTCAGTGTTAAAAGCAATTCTGCATTCACGGTGTCAAAGTTTTGGGTATTTTTAAGCAATATTGCTTTAAACCAGTCTGCTTCATCAGGAACACTTATTATTACGGGAAAATTAGGAGGAGTTACAAAGTTCACCACCACAAAAACATCCGGATTTAATACTACATTTAATGCAACTACAGGAACGACAGGTATCAACAACGGATTTACCCTGATTGATCTTTCCACCCTAAATAATCAGAATAACAGCAACACTACCATTGATGAAATCCAGCTGCAATCCACCGGAGGGTATGTTTATATGTGCCTGGATGCATTTACATGGACAAAAATTTCCACATTGGCCACCTCAGAAAATGACCTCAAAGGCAAAGTGAATATTTATCCTAATCCAACTTCCGGTATCTTCTATATGGATGACCTGAAGAAAAATGAAAATGTTTCTTTATATGATCAGTCCGGAAAACTTATGAAATCTGCAACAGCTGAAAAAGATAAAAATAAGTTTGATATAAGTGAGTTCCCTGATGGTATCTACCTCATCACAACAGCATCAGGAAGCTACAAAATCATTAAAAAGAAATAATAGCTCAGCAACTTATCAGTAAAAAAACCGACAGGCTCCTGTCGGTTTTTGGGTATTTTGAATTCAAATATATATATATCTTATGGATGTTGCTGCATTTTAGCAGGATCGTCATAGTTTACCATCCAGTTGATTCCGAATTTATCGCTAAACATTCCGAAATAAGCTCCCCAGAAAGTGTCAGCCATTGGCATTGTTACCTGCCCGCCTGCAGAAAGGCCACTAAATAATTTGTCTGCTTCTTCTTTAGATTCAGCGTTCACAGAAATGGAGAAGTTGTTTCCTGCTTTGAAGTTGGAAGACCACTCTCCTCCTGTATCGCTTCCCATCAAAATCGTTTCTTTAGAGATCGGAAGAGAAACGTGCATGATTTTGTTTTTGTCTTCTTCAGAGGTTTCTTTTCCTTCCATTGGAGGCATTTCGCCAAATGTTCCGATATAAGGATATTCTCCTCCGAAAACAGATTTATAAAAATCGAATGCTTCTCTGCAATTTCCGTTGAATGTGAGGTAAACGTTTACTGTTGCCATAATTGTTTTGTTTTTTTAAGTTGAGTTCGTTTTTTTATTGAGGTTTTTCAGACAGTGCTTTTAATCGTGAAAGCCCTTTCTGATAATCTTTTCCGATAGCATTCTCCATATTCATAAACAACTTCATCAGGGTAAAAGGATAAGGAATCTCAGAAGTAAATCCCCATGTTGCCTTGCTTCCGTTCCCTTCCGGAACTACTGTTACGTAAGCATTTGCTTCACTTTCATAGGGCGTAAGAAATTTGATTGCCGTATCTATTCTTTTCCCAGCTTCATCCACTTTTTCCAATTCCTGGCAGCCTTTTCCTGCCTGTTTATTTTTACTGTCCCAGCAAACTTTTTCTCCGTGCTGCCCGGTTGTTCCCGTCCATTCTTTTTTCATACCCGGATCAAGATCATTCCATGGACTCCATTGATCCATTGCTTTGAGGGTATTGGTATTCTGCCATACTTTTTCCACAGGTGCATTAATAGAAATCGACTTTTCATATTGACAGTCACCTGGAATAAAAGCAGCCCAAATCAGCAAAATGATTAGTAATGTGGCTAATAGTAAAAAAATACGTTTAAATGTTTTCATCATCAATGTGTTTTTAATTATTATCTGTGTTGATCTATAAGAATCATATTTCCATCCGGATCTTTCAGATAGATATGTTCTGGCCCGGAGGTGGTTTCATCGGCTTCTCTACCGATTTCTACTCCGCTTTCTTTTAATTTTTTCTGAATTTCACGCACATCATCAAAAGATTCCAGATTCTGTGCATTTTCGTCCCATCCCGGATTGAAGGTAAGCATATTTCCATCAAACATCGCCTGAAAAAGGCCTATCAGCGTAGAACCGTTTTTCATGATCAGATAGTTTTGTGCTTCTGTTCCTGCCATAGTGGTGAACCCAAGCTTCTCATAAAAGTCTTTGGATTTCTGAAGATCTTTTACGCTTAAGCTGATTGAAAATGCGCCTAGTTTCATAATGTTTGTAAGTTTTTAAAGTAAGACCCGGTCTGGGGTATTGTTAAGTTCGATATAAGATAATGAGGTTCTTTTACTGATTTTTAAGATGGGTCTTAAATTCAATGGTCCCGTCATAACTTTTCCAATCGCCTGTAAGTTCGATGTACTGCTCTTCAATTTTCTCTGTCTTTCTATTCCATTTGAAATTGTAGACAAACTTCCCTTTGAAAAGTCCGGAATGTTTTCCTTTATTCTCTTCCGCCAGCTCATACTCCCCGTATACGGTTCCCTGTTTTTTGGAATCTTTATATTTTAAAATGGTAATTTTGCCTTCAAATTTCGTGTAATTGGTATCCACAAGGGAATATCCTGAAACAAAATATTCCTGATCATTTTTTTTATTCTGCTCAGAGATATTGATCTTCAGTTTCAATTCCTGACCTTTATTTCCGATAGTTCCTGTATAAGGTTTACTGTTATTCAGCCATGTATTGGAAATATCCGGCATCTGACCCCATGCAAAATTGGCAGCCAGAATGAAAAGTAATAAAAGTTTTTTCATACAAAGTGTGTTTAAACGCCAAATTGTGCCAGATGATGGTTCAGGTGCTTGGCAAACATGTTGTTCCATTCCTGCGAATTCAGTTTACCGAAAGAAAAAGATTCTTTACCATCGAAAGCATCTGCTCCCAGCTGTTGTGTCTTTTGAATAAACCCGATCAGCCTTGTTTTTTCTTCATGAAAATTCTTTCTGGTAGTAATCAAAAACTGTGGAGCGGTAGGTGAATCTCTTGGATATGCTTTTTCTCCCACTACTTTAGGTTTTACAAAAGTTTTTAATATAAATTTTGCAATCGCTCCCGGCTTTTTGTGTTTTTCCGGTTCATAAACCATTTCATAGGTAATACAGCAGTGTGCCAGCATCTGGTCTACCGTCATTTTTCCCCACAGACCGTGTGTATCCTCCACCAACTTATTTATTCTATCAATATAGTTTTGAGCATCTTTTGCATCAAATACATTTTCCATATAATTTCTATTTTACTATGGACAAATATATCAGTTTTTTCGTTTGATTTTATCGTTGGCTGAAAAAATTGAGGGGTGCTTGTTATGGGATACGAGTTACGGGTACGGGATTCGAGTTCGAAAGTTTTTCGGCTATTTTTCGGGTTATTTTTTACGTATTTTTCCCTGCTCTTTAATTTGTCGGGTATAGATACTGATCATCTGTCAGCCTATATACTATCAAAAGTAACCAGCAAACCAGCATCCTATCAACCTCTAACTTAAAAACCAGCAACAAATTAACCAAAAACTACTCTATCTCTTCCCGAGAAGGGTCCTCAATTGTAATTTCCTGTGGTGCAGATTTTTTGAAAATAAACCATAGTTTGATCTTTAAAGCAATCCAGCCTATGATCGCATATATTACTAAAAGAATGCTTAAATGTTTCAGGTATGGGAAAGTAAGCTCTACCGAACCTTTTTGAATCAATAAGATTTTAAAAGCCTGTAAAAAGGGAGTTAACGGAATAATATTCGCAATAAACTGTACAAAAGCGGGCATTGCATTCAAAGGCCATGTAAAACCGCTGATAATGAAAGCCGGCGAAGCAATAACCATCAGGATTTGTGTAGCTTTCAAAGCATCCGGAATCAGAATACTGATGAATACTCCCAGAAACGAAACCGATCCTACAAAAACCGCTGTGAGGAGAATAAAATTAAAAATTCCTTCCGGCATCGGAACATGAAAAATCATGTGCATAAAGTAGTAAATACCTACAATGAGAACAGAAAACACCCAGATCGGAATGACTTTTATCAACATGGTCGGGAAGGCCCATTTTTTCATTTTCAGATATTCTTTCACAAAAGATCCTCTTTCAAATTCTGCGGCAAAACTTACCGCCATTGCTAATAAAATAACCTGCTGTAACACTACTGCCAGCATTGCAGGCCACATAAAGATCAGATAATTTCCTGTAGTATTGAAAAGGGTTATATAATTGGCTTTGAAAGGCTCATATTGTGTTGCAGCTTTCGCAGCAGGCATTCCTGCTTTCTGAAGGGCTTTGATGGAAGCTCCGGCAGAAAATGTTCCTATGGTCAGCTGAAGTGCTTTAGAAGCAAAATTGGCCGTTAAAACATTTCCTGTATTGATATACACATTCAGTTCAGGATATTTTTTCTGCAGCATATCCCCTTCAAATCTTGAAGGAATAATAACGACAGCAGCTGCCTCATGCCTGATCACCTCATCTTTGATGCTTAAAGGTTCCTGCAGATATCTGATAATTTTGATGCTTTTGTTATCATCCAACATTTCCGTAAGTTGGTTGGATAACGGTGTATTGTCTCTATCAACAACCAAAACAGGAGTATTTTCAACTTTTCCGCTTTTGTAGACAAACCCCAGCAAGGTGGCATAGAAAACCGGTGCCAAAAAGAACACCGTCCTTAAGGTAGAATTGCCGATAAAAAGTTTGAACTCACGTTTCAAAAGACGGAAAAATTCTTTCATCTGTATATTTTTATAAGTGGAGAACGAAATGAAATTCAGGAAACTTCATCAGTTCTTTTCAATTTATTTCAGGATTACGTTGGCATTGACTAAAATATTTTTAGCCTTATTCATGTCTTTGGGTTTTACTTTGATCTCATAAATCGCGTCCTGTAACTGATAGTCCGGGTAAGCCGTGGTGATATCTGCATACTTTGTCAGCTGTTTGATATACACGATAGTTCCTGTCAGGTTTTCTTTGTTATAGACTACCTGCATGGTGACCTCCTGCCCTTTTTTGTACTTTGAAATAGCACTTTCAGGAATGGTAAATCTGAAATACGTACTCTCCGGAATATATCCGTTGAACAGAGCAAAACCAGCAGTTGCCAGTTCTCCCGTATTTAAGCTGACGGTCTCAATTTCCATATCGTTGGTGGCAATAATATACCTTTCGGAATAGGCTACATTCGCTTCCTGTAAAGCGCCTTTAGCCTGAGATGCCTGTCCGGCCGCCATTTCTACTTTTTCGAAACGGGTTCCTCTTTTCACATCATCCAGTTCTGCCACTACAGCATCATATTGTGCCTTTGCGCCCTGTAATTTTGCATAGATTTCGTCATGGGCCTGTGGAGACATTAAACTGTCGCGGAACATATTATTGGCTCTTCTGTATGATTTCTGAGCAAATTCATATTGTTCCTTCAATCCTTTATATTTGGCCTGAAGCTGTCTCATCTGATCGGCTGTCGCTCCGTTTTTTGCCATCTGCTCCTGAGCCGTAGCGGCACTTACTGCTCCTTGCGCCTGTGCAATTTTTGCAGAAACTTCCGGTACATCAAGTTGTGCCAGCGTATCTCCTTTTTTCACAGTCTGACCTTCAGAAACATATATTTTCAGAATCCTTCCGGTAACTTTAGGGGCAAAAGAGATCACATCCTTTTTGGTTTTTCCTTCCGGATCTTTGATTTTCTCGTTTTTTTTGTCACAGCTCCCCAATAAAAACAGAGCAGCGAAGAGTATAGATATATTTTTATGCATCATTTAAATTTTTAAGGGATTAAATAAAATTTGGTGATATCCAGTTCCTGGGTAGACCTCATCAGTTCTATTCCCGCTCTTCTCTGGTTGAAAATGGCATTCTGATATTCGAGTTCCGCAACTTCAAGATCATTTTCGGCATCAATAAGCTGCGAAGATTTGCTCATTCCATATCTGAATTCTTTTTCTGCCTGTACGAGTGCATTTTTTGCCAGCTCTTTTTCTTTGGCTTTCAGGGTAATCTGAGCAGAAGCAATATCATAATTGGTCTGGTTATTGGCAAGATTCAATGTCAGTTTTTTCAAAGCGTCTTCTTTCTGATTCTGCAATACTTCTTTCCCGACCTTGGCAGTTTCTTCTGCATGTTTTCCTTCTTTACCATCGAAAATTTCCCATTTAAAACCAACCCCTGCAGTAATCAATGGAAATACGTTGATGTTATTCGGTCTCCAATCCAGCTTTTTCCCTTCATATCCAAGAATTGGCACAGCAGGAATGACATTTTCGGATGACTTTATTCTGTTTCCGTACAATCCGATATAATAGGCGGAAGCCATCAGCTGTACTTTTGGAATCATCCACGTTCTTTCTGCTTTTATTTTATAATCTGCAGCGCTGATTCCATGTTCCAGAGCTCTGATTTCAGCTCTCTGCTCTATTCCCTTTTCTGCAGCCAGCAGTTCTACAGGAGATAGTACAGGATCAATCATTCTGAGCCTTTCTCTGTTGATTCCTGTTAAAATATAAAGCTGAGTTAGAAGCAGTTCTTTTTTCCCTTCATATTCTACCATTTTAGCATCCAGAGTAGCCTGGGCAAGTTCAATTTTCTTATGGTCATAGGGCGTTATCAAACCATAACCAAGTGCTTTATCTGCTGTTTTCCGGTTGATATCCAGTCTTTTTTTACTTTCATCCAGAACCTTTTTAGACTGATGAATGAGAGCAAGCTGGTCATATGCTTTAGAAATAGTAGCAATCACCTCATCTTTTGTTTTTTCCAGAAGGATATCTTCAGACTTTTTCTTTTCTTCCACCGCTTTTTTCATGTACTTCACCTTTCCTCCGGAGTACAACAGCATTTTGGCATCTGCCTTGGCAATACCTGAAAAACCTGATACGTTGAAATTATTATTGAAAGTCCCTTCAGGAATATTGATAAAGGGAGCGAGATTGAATTCCGGTGACGTCAGTCTTGCTGTTCCGTTGAGATAGCCTGCTTTACCACTTAGTTCCAGGGTTGGAAGAAAGATATCTTTCAGTTTGTGCTCGTCAAGATCGGTAAGTTTGTTTTGGGTAATCTGCATTTTGAGGTTCGAATCACGAACCATAGCACTATCCAGAAGTTCTTTAAAATCCGGTGCAGACTGTGCCCAGCCAAAAGCGGGGAACGCAAAAAAACTAAACGTAAAAATCAATAAATTGTTTTTCATGGTTTATGTTTATAACAAATATAATGCAAAAATTGTTAAAATCCTTAAAGATAATTCTACAAGACGGTGAATTTAAATTAAGTTTAAAATATGTTTAATTTTAAAGCCCTGCAAAATAAAGTTTTGAACAAAGCGTTTAAATGTTAATTAAAAGCTAAAAAACTTTGAAAAAATATTTAACTCTAATTTTTATCGCACAACTTTCAAAGCATTTTCATAAGGAAACAAAGGAATAACAGAGCATTCGACCTGAAAAAGCAACAGTACATTTTCTATCCTGAATAGTAAAATTTGAAATCTTCGGAATAACGAAATATGAAATAATTTTTTAAAATAAAACAGTATTTCATCTTAAATCACAATAATCTATTTAGCAAAAAAATTATATTTTGAAACAAATTCTCAGTGCATTCTTCTTTTTACTCTCCATTTTTTCCATGGCACAAGATCAGGAGATCTGCAAGTGTGACGCTTTAAAAAAGGCCAAAGATAGTTTAAATAACGCATATTCTTATAATTATAAAATAACCAGAAAACAAGCTCTTACTCCTCCTTTTAAATTCATATCTATCCAATATTTAAAAAGTTTTTCAAAATCTGAAGATATCATAGATTCTTTAGAAACGAAAATGGCTTCTGCAGAAAGTAACGCAGCCCCGGATAGCCTCTTAGGACATTATAAACTAAGAGACTCTATTAGAGATATGGAATTTGCTAAACAATATGGAAATATTCCTTGGCCTTTAATTATTAAAACGGGTCGGTTCAATAACATCATTGCTATACTTTATCAGAATGATTCTTCTTTTAACGCGAAATACTATCTGAGAATTTCAGTGGACAATGGAAAAACCTGGAAGAATTATTATACCGGAATGGAAAAGAATAATAATTATTTTTTTAAAAACAATTCTCAATTTCCATTGTGGAAAGACAGCCATCATTTACAGATTGAAGCAGACGTTATGAGAATGACAAGACCACTCACTTTTCCACATGGTGAAGCTGAATATGAGGTATTAAAAAGGAATGCACTGGTTATTATTAATATTAATGAGATCATGAAGGATTCTGATAATGATGGGCTTAATGATTTTGAAGAAGAAATGGAACTTTTTACCGATCCTTTATCAAAAGATACCGATAACGATGGAGTTCCCGACTCTGAGGACAATAATCCAAAATACCAAACGATAGACAATGATTTTACAAAAGTATTATTAGCCGCTTTATATGGAGAATACGATCTCATTGATAATCCTGATCCATTAACCATTGAGTTTATTATGAATTTAAAAACATTTAAAGAAGACTTTGCTTCACAGATGGAAAGGTATAATTCTACTTCAAATAATAATAAAAAGAGCTTCATTGATATGCTACAATATAATGTTATTGTAACAAATGACGAAAATCTAAGAAGAACAGATACTTTAGGTAAAAGAATAATTTTTCTTACTTCAAAAGAGTTTTCCAAATACATCCAACAAAGCTTTAACAATATATATGTTCATTTTTATAGCAAACTTTTCAAATGTGATGATAAAAAAGATACTTACATTTTAATCCATAATGGTGTTTCTAGAGGTGAAACTTATCTTATAACAAGAATTCATGATGGCTGGAATATTAAAGTAATTAATCATTGGATGACATGACAAATCTTTTTTATCATATTATCTCTATCCTACTTTTGGAAGCTGGATTCCTACGGAATGACAAACTGGATGGATAGGCTTGGAAAATGAATAATCTGCTCAATCAGCAAATCTGCGAGAGATCATATTCAATAGGAACGGACTTTAGTCCGTTTGAAAAAAAATTAAATTTCAATTGGCTTTAGCCGAAACCTAAAGTATAACGCAGTGTTCGCAAAACATTGTTGATAGCTTTGAATTCGTTCGCAAGGGCGTTTCACTTAGCAAAGACATGACGAATTATTTTATCGTGAAAAAAACGAAAACTCCCCACATTGCTGTGAGGAGTTTTCTGTATCATTATAATAAGTTGATTTATTTTTGAACTGCTTTTTTCATCGCAGCATCAGGGCGTAAAATTCTGTAACGGACTTCAATGTCTTTCGGTACATAGAATACCAATGGAAGTTTACTGTTGTATCTTACAATTTCAGGCTTTAGTGTCACGAATTTTTTAGTCAGTTTTTTATCCAGACAAGCCATCAATGTTCCTGCTGTTTCTCCTTTGGATTCTACTTCATAATAGTTGTATCCCCATCCCTGAAGATCCTGGGTTTTCATTTCTCCCATTAAGAAATAATTGTTACAATCTAACATTTTTTCAGCGCCTACAAAAAGCTCAACTTTTAAATCGTTTTCGTTTTTTGCTACGGGAAGCTGAATATATACTTGTTTATAACCTTCTTTTGCTTTCGGGAACATTTCAATCTGTAGTTTTTCAAACTTTTCTGCTTTCTTTTGTGCAAAAGCATTTACTCCGGCCATCAATACCAATCCTGTAATTAAAGTTTTAGAAAATTTCATCTTTTAATAATTTTTTTAATTGATATTACCTTAATTCCAAAAACCATTCCAAATTAAACAATTGTTTGATTTTTCGATTTTATTCTATTTTGCTTAAAATTATAAACAAAAAACTGCAGTAATTGTTACTGCAGTTTTTTATAAATTATTCTGAAATCACCACATCAGTTCCTTTTGTATGGGCATTCATCTGTGGTGCGTAATAATTCTGCATGGTGGTAATTCCATTGGAGAATTTACCGGATGCATTGGCTACTACATCATATTCAAATACATATTTTCCTTTCGGCATATACTGAATATAGAAATTGGTAGAAGCATCTTTGGTTGACTGATAGTAGCCCAGATTATTTTTCCATTGATATCCGGATAATACATCTACAGGTTCGAATCCTGCTGCACGCATATCTTTAATATGAATAAATTCCATGGCTCTGTCTGTATTCAGAATCATCCTTACGGTTACCTTATCTCCCACTTTCAATGGGGTTTCTGTTGAAATTTTCTGAAGTTCTTCTCCGTTTACCGTTTTCACTTTTTTATAAAGCTCTTTCGTTACAGAAATATAATTTTCAGAAGATTTAATTTTATCAAGATCTTCGTAATACTGCCAGAACAAGCCTCCCTGCACAATTCCGGGACCAGGTTTTGTAACCGTTACGGTGGCTAAATTTTTATCTATAGCTTCCGGTTTAATGGTTGATTTTACATAACCAGTTGCCTGTGTCTGAGGAGCCAGCTCTTTTCCTCCCCAAACAATTGTTGCTTTATCACTTTCTGTACCCGTCCATGATTTTCCTGAATTCAAAATGGTAAAGATCACCTCAGCTGTTCCTCTTGAGCTTCCCCATGAGTTGACTTCTTTTTGGGTTACCAGCCAGATCTTCATATCTTCAATAAAAGATTGATCATTAGATTTCAATTTGTTGAAAGCTTCCAGTGCTCCGGCATGGTTAACTACTTTTGAACCAAACCATCCCCAATCATTCAGGTTTTGTTTCCAGTAGACTCCTTGTGTTTTGGTATCTGTGGAAGTTTCTTTAAGGTAAGTCATTAACTTATCTGACACCTCTTTCAGACCATAATCGTTCATTAATAATGCCGCACGGTGAAGCCCGAAGAATGTAAAGTCGGTGATTTTCGCTGTTTTTGCTTTTTGTTTCACCCATATTTTTAAGGTAGCACCTTTTCCTTTTAAAGGATATTGCTGCTCCCAATAGTTTCTGGTATCAAGATAATCGATCGCCCAGTTGTTCCAGACATTATCTTTTTTCACATCATAATATTTGGCGACTTCATTGTCTACATACTGAATCAATTTTGCTACAAGAACTTTCTGATCAGCACTTTGATAGTCTTTCACGTTATCTTTTAACCAGGAATTGATTTTTCCTAAGTTTTTAAGGATATACAATGACGTTCCGTAAGAACTTGGGTAGCCGGGATACCATGAGAAGCCACCATCAGGATTCTGTAGTTTTTTGAAATCATCCCAATCCTGATTGATAGAATTCTTCATTGTATTAACGTCAAATAGCAATGCTAATTTCTGCATCTGCTCACCCTCATTTTTACTTTCCAGCACCCACGGAGTTTCTTCAAGCAGCAACTGTTTCAACTCCTGATTTTTTTCCAGATTTGATTGTAATAGTCCTTTGTTCTGATATTCTTCAAAAACCGTTTTCATTTTCGGATTGGCTTTGAAAATTTCTGAGGCCAGCACATCCGCAAACCATTTATTAAAGATAACATCCGCAGAATTGTTCTGATCATTTTTCAGACTTGGAAGCGCAAACATGATCTCCCAGATCGGATTCGTTGTCAGTTCCAACGTATTGGAAACATTGGAAGCCGTTGTGGACGTATTATTTTTAAGATTGTCTAATACAAATGTTTTGGTTTCGCCTTCTTTCACAAAAACCGGAACAGCATCCGTCACAAGCATTCTGTTAGGTAATACGGCTACAGCCTGTTGTTCTCCGTCAGAGTAGGCTCCTGCTTTCGCAACCACTTTGAAGATAATTGAGGAAACATTTTCCGGAACTTTCAATTTCCATGTTAATGCACTGCTTCCGTTTTCATTCAGACTAAAGTTTTGTACTCCTGAAGTGATTCCGAATTTCGAAGAAATATTTTCATTGGTAAAGGCATCTAAAATCTGTAATTCCGCAGAACCGTTTAGTTTTTTATCGGTAAGATTGGATAGTTTCGATTGTAAATTCAGCTCATCACCTTCTCTTAAAAATCTTGGATAATTTGGCGTTACTGAGAATTCTTTCTGCGTTACCACTTCTTTTTCCAGGGTAGCAGCTCTTGCATCTTTGGTGTGGGCAAGGAACATCAGCTTCCATTTTGTCAGTGCTTCGGGAGAAGTGAACTCGAAGTTGACATTTCCTTCGGCATCGGTTTTCAGATCCGGATAGAAGAAGGCAGTTTCATTAAGATTTTGACGAACGGCTACTTTTTCCAGCTCTTTTACAGCATCATCCTGATCTAAAACACCGTCTGCATTAGATCCCATTGCTTCTTCTTTCGCTATGGGAGAAGCCGGTAAAGCCATCTGAGCATTCATTTTTCTATAACTAGTAACTTCTCTGGCTAATACATTCTTAGGTTTAGGACAACCGGAATATTCAAACATTCCTGGAACAGTAGGACAAGCATCTTTGTTATCGCTGACGCCGTCACCATCAGTATCATTTCCCACTCCCCATTTTCCATCCAACCAATTGAACTGAGGAACTGCTATAAATCTGTCCTGCAAATATCTCAATCTCTTCTGATAGCTTCGCTGTTCCAGATAATTTCTGATTCCATAAGAAGTTACCATTACAAATGGAGTATATAATTTTCTCCAGCTGTAACTGTTTGCAGCAAACTGATCCAAAGACATATCATACATATTCGCTAATACCTCAGCATTGATCTTTTCCTTGTCATTTCCGGTAACTTTTACCGTCCATTTTTCTTTAACGTTAGGTTCAAGCTTATCTCTGAAGGTTACTGTTTCAATTTTCAAAGCTTTTTCTGTGTCTTTTATTTTTAAGGAAACAGATTGTGTATTCACATCATTAAATGCTACCAGCTGAAACTGAAGGTTAAGATCCGAAACACTTTTATCTTTAGGAATTTCAGCGGTATATTCTAATATTCCGTTTTTCAACTGATGAAATTCTGAAACCGTCTTCCCGGATCCATCCTGCACAAAAACATTCACCAGTGCATCAGGAACTGCTGAGTAAACATACACTTTTGTTTTTTCTCCTCTTGATAATTCTTCTTTGGGAGCGATAACCGTAAGGAAAGTTTTTTGATTGGGTTTTAAAACTGTTTTATCCCAGACACTGAAATACTGTGAAGTTTTGATGGTATCTTTTCCTTCAATATTGAAAAGTTCAAGTTGATAATCTCCTGCTTCCAGTTTTCCTAACTCAAGACTGGCTGCTGCCTGAGAATTATCAGCGGATGGCTGCTGCTGTCTTTCAATCAATACTTTTTCGGTTTTCCAGTTTTTGATCTCATCATTTTTATCAAAAAGATCATGTGGAAATTTGCTGATGAACTCTTCTTTTGAATATTTCGGAAGGTTCTGAACATCAGATTTGAAATTTTCTCTGAAAATCCTGTCAGGAGCGGTCAGTTTTAATAGCTTAACCTGATAGGGCTTTTTAAGATTCTGATCGTTATAATTTTTGGTTTCCACCTTTACTTTTACATTTTCGTCTGTAAAAATATTGCTGATATTTTCTGCCTGAATGTAATGAGAAACTGATGCTACTTTCAATTGGGTATCGGCCGTCTGTGTTTCTCCATTGATATCTGTAACAGATGCATTGATGGCATAATTATCAATCTGTATTCCTTCCAGTTTTTCATCTTTTTTAAGTTCTAAATGAATGATAAACTCTCCTTTTTCATTGGTTTTTGCTTCGCCTAAAATTGAATTTTCATTATCATCATTCTGTGGATACCAGCTGAAATATCTCCATCGGATATTCTGTTTTTTGATTTCATAATTCACTGTAGTATTGCTCAGCGGAACACCCGAGAACATCACAGCTTTTCCTTTCAAATCAATTGTTTGGCCATACTTATACTCTTCTTTTACAGGATCAAAGGTGACTTCAAATTTTGGTCTTTTGTATTCTTCTACCCTGAAATTTTTATATCCAGCACTTTCCCCTTCTATTCTCAAGTAAAAATTACCATTCAGTTTTCCTTTTGGAAGGATGAAGCTTCCGTGATAAGAACCGAATTCATTGGTGGTAAATTCCTGGGAAGAAACCTCTTCACTATTGGTATTCAATAAAGTGATTTTTTGTTTTAGTCCTGAAAGAACTGCTTCAACTTCCTTATTCATTCTGGTGTTGATCACCTTGAAATAAACAGTCTGTCCGGGACGATAGATCCCTCTGTCGATAAAAATCTGAGCCGTTGAACGCGTTTGTTTATTTGGATTATAATCATCAGCATATCCTCTGTTTCCGTACACCTGCATGATCTGAAAATCATTGGTTTTAGGCTGCTGGATCAGGAAAGTTCTGTAATATTCTTTGCTGTCTGTGGAAGGAAACTTAAATACCCCGTTGGCATTGGTTGTTCCTTCAATCTTATTTAATGTTTCACCGGAAACAAATTCATAAAACCGAAGACTTTCATTAGCCAAAGGCTTACCATTCCCACTATTAACCAGTTTCAATTCATCCGAAAGAGGGTTTCTGTCTGTTTTCGATTGATAAATAATTCTGTTTCCGGAAACCAGAAAATATAAATTCTGTCTGGAATCTGTATCTTTCATATCTGCTCCCGCCACCGTAAATTCTGCTACATATATTCCTGATGGAAGAGGTTTTACTTCGAGTGAAGTGGTATGATTCTGATAATCTTTAGGATCCGGAAGCTGGAATGTTTCTTTTCTTACCAGATTCTTTTTCAGATCTCCGAAAGTATTGGAATAAGAATTCTGAACGTATTGAAGGAATGATGTAAAATCATCCTTTACTTCATAAATATTCAGGGTAAATTCTGATACATTCTTATACTGCGCAACAAAATGAACAGACAGATTATTCTGGGTCTGGGATTCATATTTTAAAGTCAGATAAGGATTGACGATCTGGGCCTCTTTACTTTTAATATTCTCCAGGAAAACAGATTTCGGATATTCATTTTTAGCCTGTGCAGCTAATGCAAGAGCTTCTTTAGGCTTCTTCCCCACAAGCTCATCCATGATATCTCCCATGATAACCACTTTATAATCTCCCTCCACATGGGATTTCAAAAGATTCTGAAGCTGCTGAAGTTTATCCTTGCAATGATTGAAATTACAGTTTTCCGTAATTTTTTCTTTCATGAAATACAACTTTGGATTTCCCGTATTCTGTTCAATCAGTTCATCATACATTGCATTGATTACTGTACGGTTGGCTGTCAGCTCATTTTTGGTAAAAATGTTGTTTTCAGATAGAAACGTTATTTTTTTAACAGCATACCAATCCGCCAATGTCGGAAAATAGGCAAAGTCTCCTGTCTCTGAAAAGATATTCTTATACTTTTCCAAAGAGATCTTTTTCATTTCAGATTTTTCTTTATCAAGTTCCTGGAAGTTTTTAGTCAGGTAATTTTTAAAATCAAGTTTACTCCAGGTTTCAATCTGCGAAACATCCTGAGAGTTGATGTTGGCTCTTCCGTTTATTTTCCATGAATTCTGTTGATAATAATCCATAAAAAAGCCATTCAGCAGAACTTTATACACCAGTTTACCTTCTCCGTTTATTTTTCCTTCTGCCTCTTTAAGTTTTTTAAAAAACTGAGAAGCAGCATCATTCTGATCATCGTCAACAGTTTGGTTTACAATACTGAATTCCGCTTTCAGAGAACGGATCAGCTCGAAGGCATTATTTTCTTTCATGGCTTGTTTTTGTATGTCTAAAATAATGGGAAGATTAGATTTATAAGCTCCTTTTGAACTATTTTCAGCCACTTTTTTCCATTGGGTATCGTAATATTTCTGTGCGGATACCATTGAAAAGCTCAGCATTACAAGCAAAAGCAGAAAAATCTTGGAAAATCTTTTCATATATATTAATTTTGATAAATGAACATCTTAAAAATACTGAAAAAAACCGTTATAGACAGCCAGATTTATGTCTCTCTTATGGGAACTCTTTTTGCAGTATTTTTCATGAAAGAGCAAAACACATTCCGTTTCCCTACCTTTGCACTTATTTTTATTACTTATTTCAGTGGTTATCTGTATACTAAATACCAATATACCAGGCACTTTCTAAAAATACTTGTTCTCAATGCAGCAGCAGGAATTGTCTGTGCTTTTTTAATCATTCATAATCACAATGAAATAAGGCTTCTGAAGTGGTTTATCATTGTCATATTGGGATTGCTTTACAATAGTTTTTTTCTTGATGTTTATATCCGGAAAATCCCTTTACTGAAAGTTTTCTACGTAGGATTAGTATGGGCATTGGTTAATTGCTGGCTTACCCTTCCGGAATTTAGTATTCCTATTTTTCTGATCAGCTTTTTCTTTATCACCGCACTTGTTCTTCCTTTTGATATCCGCGATATGAACAGCGATACCGTAAAAACCTTTCCTATGCTGATTGGGGTACAAAATACCAAGTACATTGCTTATGGACTTGTTTTCATCAGCAGTATCATTTCTGTTTTTTATCTTGATTTGGAATATGCGCTTGCTTTTTTTATAACAAGTATCATAACTTATATTCTTATCTATTTCTCTGAAAATAAAAGAGATGACGCTTACTATTCGTTCGGGGTGGAAACTTGTTCGGCACTTCCCTTTTTATTTTTACTAATAATGAAGTATTTTTGACGAATGATTATCAAAAAGCTTTCCCTCTATAATTTCAAAAACCACTCTGAGAAAAAATTTGAATTCTCCCCGCAAATCAACTGTTTTGTGGGTAATAACGGCGTTGGGAAAACTAATATTCTGGATGCTTTGCATTATTTATCCGTAGGAAAAAGCTTTTTAGGAAATACAGACCTTAACAATATTAAGCAAGAGGAAGACTTTTTTACCATTGATGCGGAAATTCAGAATGAAGACAGCGAAGATATCATCAGAATCACCCAGCCTAAGGAAGCTAAAAAGGTCATCAAAAAAAATGATAAAAGCTACGACCGGCTTGCTGATCATATCGGCTATCTTCCAAGTGTAATGATCTCGCCTTATGATTCTAATCTCATTTCCGATTCCGGGGAAAGCAGACGCAAGTTTCTGGATGCGATGATCTCTCAGACGGATTCAGAATATCTTTTTGATCTTATTCAGTATCAGAAGACCATTCAGCAGCGAAATGCGTTACTGAAATATTTTGCCAAAAACAGAACCTGGGACAAAGATTCTCTGGAAATCTATGATGATCCAATCACCAGATCCGGAACAAAAATTTTTAGGAAAAGAAAAGAATTTGTAGAACAGCTCAATCCAATTGTTCAGAATTTCTATCAGATCATTTCAGGTGGAAAGGAAACAGTATCAGTAATTTATGAATCTCATTTGCTGGAAGATTCTTTTGAAAATCTTTTAAAAGAAAGCCTTGAGAGAGACCGAATGCTTACTTACACGTCAAAAGGAATTCATAAAGATGATCTTCTTTTTGAAATGGATGATGTATTAATCAAGAAAATCGGATCTCAGGGACAGCAGAAATCGTTCCTGATCTCTTTAAAGCTGGCCCAGATGAGTCTTGTAAAGGAACTCACCAAAAAGACTCCTATCCTGTTGCTTGATGATATTTTCGATAAGCTTGATGATATTAGAGTTTCGCAATTGATTGAACTTGTCAACAAGGAAAGTTTCGGACAGATTTTCATTACAGATACTCACAGAGAGCGTACGGAAAGTGTGGTAAAGAAAATTAACGAGGAAAGTATCATTTTTGAGGTTTAGTAAGAGGTTCGGGATGCGAGTTACGAGGTATTAAATGCAGGTAAATATGTGTGGACGTAGATATGAAGTAAAAGACTAATATTCTTTATCATCAAACCGTTTTTTGTCTTAACTTAAGATCCTAAAACACAAATGATATGAGTTATAGAAATCTGGATATTTATAAAATAGCTTTCGACTTATTTTTAAAAACCCATAAAGCCTCCCTGCTTCTGCCTAAATATGAACTGTTTGAATTAGGCAGCCAATTAAGAAGATCTTCAGATTCAGTCATTACTAATATTGTTGAAGGCTATGGTAGATCAACTTATAGGAATGACTATATTCGCTTCCTGATTTACAGCCATGCGAGTAATGATGAAACAATTAACCATCTGGAAAAAATCATGATATTATATCCTAATTTTTCCTTAGAATTTGAGACATTGAGAAATGAATACAACACATTAGGCGGAAAAATCAACATTTATAAAAAATGGGTCATAGAAAATTGGAATAAAAATAATCTACAGTAAAAAATAAACCCCGCAACCCAAAACCCCGAATCACCCCATCCCGAACCCCGAACCCCAACTATGAAGAAGAAAAAACGTGAATATCAATCCTCTGAACTGGTAAAATCTTTTGCCAGGATTTATGGTTTTGAACATAAACTAGTTGCTTTTGACATTAAAGATTTCCTTGAAGAGTATCTTGATGAAAGTCTTTTCAATGAAATCAGAAGTGTGAATATTGAAAATGAATGTATTATTATTAAAATTGATTCTCCCTTACTGAAACACGATTTTAAAATGCGTAAAAGCTTTTATCTTAAAAAGTTCCAGGACAAATTTGGGACAGACAAGTTCAATGACCTTCAGATAATGTAAAATTAAATTTATGATTATAAAAAAATGCTACTGTCGGGTAGCATTTTTTGTGTGTATTAATGTTCTTCTGATTTATTAGAAATGGTACTGCTCATCAGATCATCTGCTTTTTTATCCAGTCCGGATCGTAATGGCAGGAAGAATTTCAGCGGATGTTTTGTAAAATATCTGAAAATCTCTTTATAGATTTCACTTACCTGTCCAAAGTTCATCTTTCTTGATCTGAAGGCCAGAAACATGGACAAACTAAAACTTACCAGGAAGTTGAAAAATCCGATTAAAAAGACGGTAAAAAAGGATATCCAGAATGTATAGGAATCTACTGAAAAATCTTTTCCATACAGTCCTAATGCAAAGTTTCCTGCGGCAAAGGTAATGTGCCTGATATCGAGATCCAGCCCGAAAAACATTCCGACAGGCGCAGTCGCTCCAAGGAAAACTCCAAACCAGAAATTGGAAATAATTCCCGGCCAGTTTTTAGCATAATATTTTGAAAGTCCTTTTGCGAATTTCTTTCCGAAAAAGCTTCTGATTGAAAGGTTTTTGGCAATTCTTTCCGGGATCTGATAAAATACCGAGTTGTTCCCGATATTTCCCGAAATAATTCCGGAAATAAAGAGATAAAATCCGGCAATACTTGCGTGCAGGATGGCTTTTGATTTAAAAGGATCGAGGTCTTTTAACAATTTATCAGAACGATCAACGGCAAGATTTTGTGAGAAAAACACATCCAATCCGTAAATAATGGCAAGCGCTACCGGAAAAGCAAGCAACACATTCCCTACAAAGGCAATGAACTGACTTCTGAATAATTTAGATACCAAATGGGCAAATTCTGTATTATTTCTTTGAGCATTTCCTTCTTCAGATAATACTTTTGTCATCGTTGCGGCAGTCATGGCCGGCTGTTTTGTAGCAAGTGTAAAACCCATCAGATAGATCATCACGAATCCCATTGCATAGTTCATGGAGTACAGGAAAGCGTGTGAAAAATCACTTCCGGGAATATATCCATACAGCATTTTCAGAACACAGAGCGCTCCTACAATTATTCCACCGCCGCTTGCCTTGTAGAACATGGTCATATACTCTTTCCGGTTAGAAGTTATATAGTGAGTTCCGGCTTCTGCAGTATGGTTGGTAATAAGATGGGAGATCAGCCTTGTACTATCGTTGATAAGATCTGAAATGTTATTTTTATGGGATTTATAGCTCAGGATATTAAAGATCAGCTGTTTTGATTTGATCTGAACATCTTCCTCGGAATCAATAATCAATAATTGTACGATCTCATAAATTCTTTCTGTCTGCTGGCGGATTTTTAACAGGGACTGATTAATCTTTCCTGAAATACCATATTTGGCGGAATTTTTAAAAGCAATATTCACAAACTCCTGGCATTGTTCTGCATAGATTTTAATCTGCTTATATCTGCTGTCTTTTGAATGCAGCTGTACTTCCGGGTCTTTCACGAGATCGTCCGCCAATGCCTCCAGCTCATTTTGCAGAGCCAGAAACGGATTGTCTAAATTTCTGTATTGAGGTGCCATTCTCACCACTTCCACTTCCATTGCCATTCCGGTTACCCTCCAGGAAAGGATGTTCATAGAGAAGATAAGTTCTTTTTTCACATTAGGACGGATAATAAAATCCGATGCTCCTAATAAATGTAAAAATTCATTGATCTCATTTTCAGGAAGATTATGGAGATATTTCAAATCCTTTTTCGGCCACATACTGACATTATCGATCATATACCAAACCGTATTTTCGTTTTCAACGGGTGGCAGAACCTTGTTCAGTATTCTTTTTTTAAGCTCCGGGAAAAAGGCATTTTCCGAAAGAATATTCGCTTCTGTCAGAGAAAGGTTGAAAGGTCTTCCTCTAAAAATATTATGAATGTAATATTTAAAGTTTTGAGCAAAATCAGGATTGCTTCTGAAGAAATTAAGCACATCTGTGAAGTCCGCCTCTTTTATGGTCTCCAGAAACTCCGCAAAAGGTTCTAAAGAAAGGGTTTCGTTCTTAAAAGAAAAATATTTTTTAAGAACGGCCTCAAAATTTGTGCTGGAATTAAAGAATTTCATTAGTACAAAGATACTATTTCAAACTCACATTCCTCATCTGTCTCATAATCCAATTATGTTTCTTTCTCAGATACGGGGACGGATTTTTAGGATCATACTTCTTTGGATTAGGCAGTACAGCAGCAATCCAGGCTGCATCTGAGACACTTAAATCTTTGGATGATTTGCCAAAATAATATTGTGCTGCAGCTTCCACTCCAAATACTCCCTGTCCCATTTCTATGGAATTCAGGTATCTTTCAAGGATAATATCTTTAGTCCATACTTTTTCGATAATGAAAGTATAAACGGCTTCCAGTCCTTTTCTAAACCAGCTTCTGCCCTGCCAGAGAAATACATTCTTTGCTGTCTGCTGGGAAATGGTGCTTCCTCCTCTTATTTTTTTGCCTTTCTCATTATACTTCATAGCCTTTTCAATAGCTGTATAATCGAAACCGTCATGAACAAAAAATTTCTGGTCTTCTGAGGCAATTACGGCTTTTTTCACATTGTTTCCCATTTCGTCATAGGAAATATAATCCCTGTGCAGTTTTCCATATTCAAAAAGTCCTCCTATCTGGGTAAGAGTGATGGGAGGATTAAAAAATCTACCCCAGATGATAAAAACTACATTCAGAACAAGAATGATGAAGATAAGCTGTTTAATTTTTTTCCACATAACTTGATAAAAAGGAAAGGCAAAAATAAGCAAATAGTACGAGTTACTGCAATTCTTTCATATAAGTAAGCTGATAATCCGGTAAAAGTTCCGGATGGAAGATCTTAATATAGTCTTTGAGGATCAGATCTGCCCTTACCACACCGCTTTCAAAGAAATCATTGGCTTTCAGTTTTTCCTTTCCCGCAATGGTATATATTTTCCCTTTATTGAATACATCCAGTTTCCCATAGAAAGGATTCATGCCAAGCATTTCTTTTTTCGAAGCATGGCTTCCTGCATTTACCCAGTACTGAACACCATGGGCTTTGGCATATACTTCCTCAAAACTCATTGTCAATGCTTTTTCGTCTTTATTATCCTTCATGATATAATTCGCATGGGCATCTGAAATATAATGAGCCACGGAAGTATTTCCTCCCGGAAGATACCAGACATCTCCATACATCTCATTGGCAAGTACAACAGGTTTTTCTTTTGCTTTTGACGCAAGCTGCTTCAGATCGCTGTAGTTTTTCTCCACTTCCTGATATTTGATTGCTGCTTCTTTCTCTTTTCCTAAAAACTCTCCGAAAATCTTAATATAAGCCGTTTTTTCCAAAGGTTTCTGTTCCATATATTCATCCAGAAATATGACCTGGATACCGTTATTCTTTAAAAGTTCATAGGTATTATCAAAACTTGCAATATGATTGGTAAAAATAGCATCCGGTTTCATAGAGATGATCTTTTCCACATCATACTTTTGTTCGCTTCCTACATTCTGAATTTTTCCTTCTTTAATCAGATTCTGAATTTTTTCTGAATAAATATACTCCGGACTGGAAACTCCTATGATTAAATTTTCCGCTCCAAGCTCCGAAATATATCCGGCCATACTTGCATTCAGCAGGATTATTTTTTTGAATGGAGTTTGATTTTGCTTAAAATTATAAGCGAAATTTCCCGATTTTAGCTCAAGGATACCATTATGTTCCTTAAATTGGGTGCGGTTTGAGATATTTGTCCAATCTGAGGACGAAATTTTTGATTCTCTTTTACAGGCAATTAGCGAGAAGACCGTAAATAAAAGTAAAATTTTCTGTTTCATGTTTCAAAGAACGGAAAAAAGTGGTATATTTGCAACCGTTAAACAACAAGATAACAAAAGGCCTCGTGGCGCAACTGAATAGCGCATCTGATTACGGCTCAGAAGGTTACAGGTTTGAATCCTGTCGAGGTCACCAAAAGCCAAAAAGCGCCACTTTAGACAAGTGGCGCTTTTTTTTATTCTTCTAATTATGAATTTAAATATTTTATTTCTAAAAATATGAAGGCGCAGCTTCGAATGAAATATTCTCAAAATATCTTCTCACTAAGAATAGTTTTAACATATCAATCAAAATCTTTTCGAATCTGAAAAGATTTTGTATTTATTGCTATGATATGAATTTAATATAACTAAGGGTATGAACAATTTCTAAATATTGGATAATTTTTTTTTAGCCTGTCGGTTAATTTTCCCGTACGATCTTCATATTGGGAGTGTTTTTTCTCACTAACTATCCACCATTTACTGTAGCCATCATAATAGATAGTATCATTTAATTTTTTATTGTTTTTGTGTAAAACAAATGAATAAATAATATGATTTGAATATTCAGGACTTTCATTCCCAACCAGTTCCAATTTTTGAACAGAGTTAATTATATCAGTATAATTTAATATGCTGAAATTTTGAGTGATAAAACTATTGTTTTTTTTATTATCCTCCCAAAAGTATTTCTTTTCAAAACTCAAGTCTGCATCATCAGAAATACTAACTTGTTTATATAGAATAACTGAATTACTACTTTTTGTTCCCCAATTTGAGCATGATATGAATGAATACATCAAAAATAAATAAATTGATGAGATTATAATCTTTTTATACATAATTCTACTTTTTTAAAGTTGTACTTTTAATTGAACTTGTAGGAACCTTAATTCCCCAATAAACCTTTCTTTGAGGTTCACCTAAGGCTTCATTTACTTGATTTGACAAAAATGTTGTTCTTATTTCTTCATTGTTGGTAAAACCATTGCTATCTAATTTATCAAACGGTTTTATCCTTTGAAAATAGTTTACGTTATCAAACATAAAATTTCCTGCGTGAATAATTTCATGACCTAAACCTGAAATTACTGATTTATTTTTATCATATATATTAAATTTTTCAATTAACACCTTCGAGCGCACATTATCAACAACATTCATCTCTACACCATATTTCTCGGAGATTTTAATAGTTGAACAACCGATAAAAACGAATGGAAATAAAAATATTGTTAAATAACTTATTCTTATATCTATCGTTTTAGAAACAATAAGCCTGAAGATCATATAAATGTAAGCAATACTTATTTATTAGGCATATATGAACATTCTCTAAAAAAAGGATAGGTACTTTTTAAAAACTCAGCTGTTTTACCTTGTTCATCATAGTAATATTTTTCTCTTTTGTTTCTAATTAATATCCATGATTTTAAATTATAGTCAGAATATAATGTATCTTTTTTTGATGTAATAAATGCAAAAATATACTCCTGCAGTGTACTTTTCGGTAATTCTTTATAGGTTTCTATTTCAGAGAGAAAAGCAACCTTATTCATAAATAAAAACATATGTTCATCAGTTTGGTTCCAAAATATTTGAGGGTTAATATTAGAAGAATAACTATCAACTCCCATAAATCTTACAATTTTTACGGGTTTTATAAAATCGGAGTCAGTATTCTTAATATGACATGATAATAAAAAAAACAATAGGCAAAATGAAACTAATCTTCTCATACTTATTTCTTTATTTTATTTGACAATACTCCAGTTGTTTTTATATCATAACCTTGATGGTTGCTTCTTGGAGCTTCTTTTAGATTAATATTTATTTTTATTGAAATTTCTGTAGTATATTTTTCTTCCGCATTTTTAAAATATGGAGATCCTTCTCGAGTGGAAATATCATTTACTCTTGCTGCATATTCATTTGTTGTTTTTGACCCATTTGTACTAGTGGTGAAATTATATGCATGAACCAAATCATGTCCAAAAAGTGATGTTGGCGAATTAACTTGTGAAGTTTTGGAAAATTTCCCACTTTCGACTTGTTTTTTTAGATCATTATATGAAGCATCATTAACATCATCAAATAGGGCACCTCTTGTAGTTGAAAACTTCAAGGTTCCTATGCTTTTATAATCTCTATTATTATTTCTAATATCATTGATATTTCTACCATAAGAAAAAGATGTAGAACACGTTTCACAAGCCTCTATTATTGAAAGCTCTCTTTTATCAGAAATTAATGTTTCCAAAACATTAACTTGTTCCCCATTTATTTCAATATTTGAAGCTGTATATAATGCATCAAGTGCTTTATATGTATCTGACAAAAAAACATCTTCTATTTTAGAATAATCCCTATTTTTCTGATAAGTATATTCTTGCTGATTTTTATTATCACTTCCACTATAAATAATGATCTTATTTCCATCAGGATCTATAAAATAAATAGGATTATTTACTGCATAATTATATCCACTCAAATCAGTATGTTTTTCACTATATGCATCTTGGCCCCCCATCTTCCAAGATCTGGCATATAAAACCTCGCCCCATAATCATACATTCCTGTCTCCTGTAGTTCCTTCCCGTTGTATTTATAATTTTTATAACCTCCCAACAATCCTTTATTAGTACCAATATGATTCATTCCAAATGCATAATAATTATTGGTGTCAGTTATTTCAAGAGCCCCTGTACTTCCTTTCGTAAAACTTAACCTGCTATTTCCAAGGTGATCCTTATACTGATAAATATAACGGTTTTCCGTGAAACTGTAAAAACCTTCCGCCGTAGAAACAAAGTCTAGTATCCACGAGGGCTGAATTGGCTTTAGAACATTGGTGTCATTTTCGTTTTTAAAAGCTTCCTGCTCAAATGCAACACTTGTCCGGCACCAAAGGCATGTTGATATTTCTGAATACTGGTATTGGAAACCATCCAGATAATCTGTCATATTGGTGGATCCTTCTTCTAATCCAACAGTTTTATTGCCTGATCTTTCAGATCTGGATTCTCCGCCGATAATGAAACCATTGGAAGTTAAAGCCAGGGTTCTCAAATGATCGTCTCCTTTCCCTCCAAAGTTCTTTTCCCATTCTACCCTTCCGTTTTTGTCCAATTTCACGATCCAATAGTCTCCCTCACCAAAGTTTTCAGTTTTCTTTGTTCCTCCCAGCAAACTTCTGGAATACATTCCCAATAGTGCTCCTCCGTCTCTCGTTGGAATCATCTTCTCGACTTCATCCAATCCTTTTCCCCCCAAGATTATTTGGGATAACTCTTTTCCATCTTTATTCAGTCGGGTAATGAAGACATCTTTAGAACCATAACCTTTTGAAGAACTCTGTACGTTACCCGCAACAAAAAATCCTAAATCAGTAGTCTGGATAACTGCTCTTGCTTCTTCATCAGAAGAACTACCTAATGTTTTCTGCCATAGTTCATCACCGAATTCATTGATTCTGACCAGCCAGATATCTGATCCTCCTTTGGAATCCTCTTTCTTATCCAACCCTTTGGAAGAATAGCTAGTGCCTGCTACTAAAAATCCTCCATCTTGTGTAGTAACAGTTGCTAACAAATAATCATGGTTTGATCCTGAGAAATACTTTTCCCAGACCTATTCTCCCTGTTGATTTAACTTTATTAGGTGAAAATCGTAACCGTTATTTTGCTTTTGACTGCCAGCCACTTGTGACTGGCTTTTAGACCGTAAAGAACTTCCTGTGATAAGATACTGCCCGTCGATGGTTGTGGTAACCTGGCTTAGAAAATCCTGGGTAGAGGATTTGATGTCTTTCTGCCATACCACTTCCTGAGCAGGGATACCTAAGACCATGCATAAAGTGAATGCACAGAGTGAGAGTTTTTTCATTTCCTTATTGTCGCTTTTTGAGTTATTAATTAGTTTTTATTAAAATGCGAGTAATTTAATATTTTTTAAGAAACAAATAATAAAATATTTTCATTACAACTCAACTTCAATTTATTTGACAAAAATTGGCTGCAGAAACGACAAAACTATTATATTTAATAACTTCACAAAATGAAAGGAAGTATAAAAAAGTCTTATTCTTTTAGACAATCAACATAATTAAGACTTGATTATAAAGAAAATTATATTTCTCAAAATAAGTTATATAAACTCAATCTTAATCTCACTTAAACGAACCAAATCATCGATAAAAGTGTTTGAAGATACGCTTGTCTTGGTTACAAAAAAACAAACAGCGCCAACTGAAAACAGTTGGCGCCATTTTTTTCTAATGACCTGAAAACCTTCTAAGCTTACATTTTGGCCATGATATAGTTATAGGGATCAGCTAGTTTTTATTAGAGAGTTTTGATCCTATTATGTAAATTTCTTTTATAAAATCTGAAATTAATCTATCTGTAGAATTGGTGCTTTTAAGTATAGTATCACCATATTTAAATAATCAGCAAACAGACATTAAATTAACCTTCAAGACAAACCTCCGCCGATCCATTTGAGGTTAAATTTCGTAATAGGCTATTGGTTCTGTAGTCATTATAATCCAACTTCCATTACAAAAATATTCTCCTCCATTTGGTTATTGAATTTTTACTTAATCCAAAGTGTTTAGCTATCTGTGAATTATTCATATTATGTGTTTTCTGATAATTCAGAATCTTCACAATATCAGATTTGCTATATGAACGGTGCCTCGGGTTCAGTTTTTCTTTTTCTTTATCTATTGTACCAAAAATCCTTTTATTAAGTTCTAAAATGTCAATTACTGACAGATATTGTTTTCTTAATAGTTTTTCACATTCCTTTCTCTTATGGGGGAAACTTCTTATAATAATATCAGAATAGATTCGTTGATAGTTTGGCTGACTGTATTTTTGCATCTTTAATGTATGTTTATTAATTTTTTTTATTTTCTAAATAGTATTGTATTTGTTGACCCATTTATTTAAAGTACTATTAGGTATACCATATTCGTCTACGATCTGCCGTTTGGTTTTTTCTCCTGTCTTTATGAGTTCAAGTACAAATGCTATAATTTCCTGGGTATAGAGATTCTTTTTAAATTTTGGCAATTTTGAAACTTCCATTCCGTTGGATATGGCGGAAGGTGGTGCATACAATATCAGATGCTGAGAATAAATTCTAAAGAAGTCATATTCAAGCAGTTTACTCCACCGCATCAGAATATTGGTGGGTAGATCTTCTTGTGAATACATTTCTTTGACATCCTCCTCTGTACAGTTCAAAAAGCGACATATACGAGAGAGGTCAATTTTACTTTCCGAAACTCTAAAATGTATCAGTTTCCCAATATGGATATTTCTAAAATTTGTATTCATATTTTTTAAATTATAAAAAAACAGTCTTGTTAAGAGTTATCAACAAGACTGTTATGATATATAAAGCCTTCTGTGAAAAGTCTTTTTGTTTATTAATTTAGTCCGGACAGGTCTGCGTAGATATACAATGCCATGCCATAGAGGCATCCCCCTCTTTCAAAGTATACATTTTGATACATTTGTTTGTCGTATCATATACCATCATTCCTTCCACAAAATTGGCAGCCGGAATACCTACCGGATTTCCTGATGCATCAAATGCAACCCTGTTAGGAACGAAACCTTTGCTTTTAGCTTCCAGCGCAAGCCAGCCTCCTTTTCTAACCATCGGCCAGTTATCGGAGTTGGCTCCAGCTCTGTTAAGAGCGGTAATACCCATTTTGGTATCTAATGCAGTCCCTGTTAGAATACCCGGTTTGTAGCAAAGGGCAGAAGCTGTTGTTGCTCCACATAGATCAAGAGGAGATATATAAAGGTATTTATCCGTATCATGCGGAGTACCACTGTAACCGTCTCCCATAATACCATAACCACCTATACCTATAAACCCAAAGCTCGTGGAGCTCTCTTTAAAGTTGATGACATGATATCCTCCATCTTCTACAGCTATTACTTTATCATTTAGTCCAAGCTGATTAGCAGCTGTGCCGTTACCCGGCATATACCGTGGATCAACATAATAAGGACTGCTGCTACTACCTAATTGCTGACGAAGATTGTATCCCCATCCCCATTGTTTTCCATCTGTAGTCAATATATTAATAGATGGATAATCATTAACATGCTCAGCCGGTGAGATCCAGGCGATATTACCACCCAAAGAGTGGGTAACGCTATTGGCATCCGTAGCAGTAGCAGTTATTTCTACCCAGTTATTACGTTGGGTAACAGTACCATCCCCCAACTGTCTTTCGCTATTATACCCCATAGCATAGAGCTTACCATTAGTAGCCAAAAGATAATAAGAACTTTCTCCTTCACCAACTCCTTCAGTCATCCCTATCATTTTTGGAGTTACTCCCGTAGGAACACTAATTTCTGTTGCGTAATTAGATACAACCGGGTTATTATTATCATTAAGGAAAGTTCTATACCCCCAAGTATAAAGCTTACCATTGGAAGTTAAAGCGAGCTTAGTATTCCAGATGCCACGTACAGCAACTACATTGTCCAGCGTTTGGGTAGCCGATGTCATCACACGGTGCCATCTTGTGTTATTAGCCGTACTCACAGGAGCATTATCTCCGTAATAACCTGTATTGTAGTTCCATACTGCACCGCTACAGGTTGTAATAGTTAATGAACCTTGATTAGCAACCATCATTTTTACATTGGTCGGGCTAACTCCCGGTGGCAGACCGTCTGCCTTACCGTTAACCGATTGCTTACCAAATCTGAAGTCACCCGTGCTTCTTAAACTTATAGGAAGAATAGTATGTCCCCAAGTATAAAGCCCGTCAGTGGTCAATAAAACCAAAGCATCAATACCACTACCACCACCGCTTGTTGTTGCTTTTAACGGTGTGCCGGTATAGTTGAATCCTGAGCCTGAACCTGGAAGTGATGTAGCAGGGTCTATTTTCGTTGGTGTAAGAAGGTTCAATACTACATTAGAGTTCGAAGTAGATACATTAGGTGAAACTCCATATCCCCAAACGTAAAACGAACCATCTTTTTGTTTTACTATAGTAGATCCTTCAGATGCAACAATATTATCATACTCTATAGTATTAGGATCTGTTGCAGTAAGATAAGTATTGTTGTTACAGCCTGTTGTACAAGATGTCTCATCTACTGTTACGTAAGTAATATACTTATTTTGACCCGCAGCGAAATTATAAGGATGTACCCATTTTCCACTGGTGGCATCATAGGTTCCGGCAACGTATACTACATTAGTTGTAAATGCGGCATCATCTGCCACCATCATTTTTACAGGAGCACTATTTCCAAAACCTGCCCCATAAGAACTAAGGTCTACCCCGAAATTTACCGTACCGACAGCATTGGTAGGCTGCGCCAGCCATTGTCTCTGGACACGTGAACCTCCTGTAAAGCCGTTTACCGTAATGCTGTTTAGTGCAAGATTCGTATTGTTATTATCTCCTAATACCAAATACGTTTTATCCTGGGCAAATCCTGTACGTGCTACATCCTGGTTTGGATTAACAAAATCATTAGTCGTTGCCACGGCAAGAATGGTTCCTGCATTGACACTTTTTGATACTTTCTGTTCCAGAATCTCAATATCATCCCTTCCTACTCCAAAGATATTATTATTGTATGTTGTATTGGTTGTTCCGTTCCATACTATATTTCCGGCAGTATCCAGATAGTGGTCAGTATTTACCTGTCCCAGGGTAATACCATACTTGATGGCAAGATAGGAATCTACTCTTCTACGTTCCGTAGTTGTAAGAGTTCCTGCACCATATACAATAGTTTCCCCGATATGCCCTGTAAATCCGGCATTGTCACTTCCATTACCTGAAAAAACAGTATTTCCGAAAATATGTCCTCCGTATTGAGCATTTACCGCTGCATAATTAACGGCTGTATTCATGGCAGCACCATTTAATCCTTTCGCACTCGTAGTATTGGTATTTTTGAAATACATAATACTTGGAATGGCAGCATCAAATGCAGGGTTTACTCCAGGGAATTGAGTGCCTGCACCATAAGGTCTTCTCTCCAAATTGGTTGTATTAGGAAAAATACCGAATGCATCCCAGTTGGCAGACCCGGTAGTCGTATTATCCATACCGACACTGAATAACCTTGGATTACCTCCGCCAGAAGCCAAGCCTTCTTTAGTCAGAGTGAATACATCAAAGTCCAGGCTTGTCAGGGTACGCACTGTATTATTTCCTAAGGTTTGTGTACCTACCGTGAAGTTAATTCCCGGGTTGAAGTTGAAATAATTGGAAGCCCCCAACACATATTTCGGCAGGGTATTCGTTCCTAACTGTGCTACTGTAGTTCCGTTCCAGACATCTGTCCATCCGGTTACATCAGTTCCTGCACCAGTATTTACAGTGTTTTTATCAGCCCGGTACCAGTAAGATAGCCCATTTGCAACTCCTCCCGGAGCATTTCCGAAACCTGCAAAAGTGAAGAATTGCCCATTCCCCAGCGTAACGTTTGCTGTGTTATAAACGACTCCATTTACAGTAACCTCTGTAATCATAGGAGTAAAGGTATCCGTTCCGTCGAAAACAGCATCCGGAGATTGTACCAGGTAAAGATTCTTTAGCCCTTTAGGCCATGCCACCGTTACGGTTCCTACACTTCCTGTATTTTGTACTTTCCAGATGGATTCAAAACGGTAATTAGTTGTACCGTTAGAACCTGCGGTATAAACCAACGGAGTTTTTAGTCCCTGTAAAAGGCCGTTATCTCCTGTCATCAGGAATTGTCCATCCGCAAGAGTATTGGTATTGGATGCATTGGTATTGGCCAATGAGTTTCCTGCCCCGATAATCAGTCTTTGTCCTACATTGATACTGTTAGACTGGATTTGATTCAGGTCGGATAACTTATCATTTGCAATACCGAATATATTATTGTTATACCCTGTATTGGTTGCTGACGCCCATACCGGAACAGAATTACTGCTCAGATAATCAGGAGTATTAACAATGTCCAGTGTAATTCCTCCTTTTATAGCCAGATAAGAATCTACCCTGTTGATTTCATTGGTTGTAAGTGCTTTATCAAAAACAATGGTTTCAGACATCGTCATTCCGGTACCATTATCATCACCGCCATCATTTGCATTTCTTCCCAATACGATTCCTCCGTCTGGCCATGTGGTAAGAGGAGTCATCACCATGCTGGAAATAACCGCCGCACCATTCAATGCTCTTTGAAATTGGCTATCGGTAAAACTGTTTCTTACAATAGTTGTATTGCTTAGCTGTGTATACTGAGCCGTAACTGGTGCTACAGCAGCATTAATATGGGAACCTGAAGTATTATCCCTCATGTTAATATAAACAGAAGCAATTCCCGGACTATCATATTTATTACCACCTGTAAGCGCTGAATAATTTAACCCGACTACTCTGTCATAGCCAGATCCTGTAACCGGTGTGGTACTGGTATAAATTGAATAATTAGTGCTGGAGACAGCATTCAGTATCGATGAATTTCCTAAAGCATTTGCTGGTACAAATGTAACCCCCGGGTTAAAGTTCAGGTTTAATCCTATTCCGTCTACCGCAGCAGGTGCAGATGTTGTACTAGCTAAGTTAGGGGTAACAATTACCGAACCAGCCGAATAATCTGTCCATGAAGTAACCGCACCACCTGTTGGAACTAAATTTTTATCTGCACGATACCAAAGAGATGAAACTACTCCTCCAGGAGCATGCATGTATCCTGCAAAAGTAAAATACTGCCCATTTGTCAATGTCACATTAGCTGTATTGTACACCACTCCGTTTACAGTAACTTCTGAACTCATCGGAGTAAAGGTATCTGTTCCATCAAAAACCGCATCCGGAGATTGTACCAGATACAGATTCTTTACGCCTTTAGGCCATGCCATCGTTACGGTTCCAACATTTCCTGTATTCTGTGCTTTCCAGATCGATTCAAAACGATAATTAGCTACCCCGTTAGACCCTGCTGAGAATGTTAACGGTGTCGTAAGACTTTGCCTCAGACCGTTATCTCCTGCTAAAAGGAACTGCCCATCTGTCAAGGTATTAGCATTTCCTGCATTGGTATTAGCCAATGTGCTTCCAATTCCTATGATCAGCTTCTGATTAGGATTTTCACTTCGTGACTGTTTCTGGTACAACGTGGAAATATTATCCCTTGCAATCCCCAAAATATTGTTCTGATAGGTAGCAGAAGTATTCCACACCACTGTATTGCCAGAGCTTACATAGTCTCCTAACAAGGTTGATCCCCATTTAACGGATAAATAAGAATCCACACGTGCTTTTTCTGACGCAGTAAGAGGAGTTGCAAATACAATCGCTTCATTCATCTGCCCATCGTGGCTTCCCCAGTTGGTATCACGACCTAGTCTGAAAATACGGGCGGTAGTTTCAGTTCCCGCTACGTTGGCACGATTATTATAAACCGATTCGCTGCCATTTAACCATATTTTTGCCAATAGGTTTGATGCAGTGGCCCCTGCACCATTCAGCCATGAAGAACCTGCTACAAAAGGATTTTTAGCAGCAAACGAATTCGTGGATAGCGTTGAATAATTACTGTTAGCCGTATTAGCATAGAATAACAGCTTATCGTATGGTGAAGTATTATTCGTGTGCAGTCCCGGATAATCCATTGTTGCGTCAAATCCTGCTAATCCTGCAGCTCCAAGGCTATTCATGTTACCCGCAATATAAATACTTCCCTGAGTACGGTTGATGATGGCATTACCTGTTCCAGGATCTGCTGCCATAAAGCCACCCTGCAATGTTCCATGGCCTGCTGAAATAAATGTTACGGTAGGGTTAAAGTTAGCCAGTGTACTCTGGTTAGAGAAAGTAGGTTGCTGTGCAGCGGTAGTCTGAACAAGGTTGTATCCTGTTCCCATCTGGTCATTCCACTGATTCAGCAATGTATTATCAGAGAATGTAATAGCATCTGCTTTATACCACACGGCAGCTGTTACTCCACCGGGTGCGGCAGCCATTACATTTACTGTCAAATCACTTGTACTGGTACAAGTACCTGTGGTCACGGTCCATCTGAAGGTATACGTTCCTTGGGTATTAAATCCTGTAACACTGGTATTGTAGGCCGATGGTGTTGCAATTACCGGGTCGGTAGCGCCTGCAGGTTTGGTCAGCAGTGTCCACGCACCTGTAGCTGCTACTCCAGGATTGTTTGCATTGAACGTGGTTTGTGATGTTCCTACCAATGTCTGGGCTGATCCAGCATTAGAGCCTACCTGTGCGGATACAAATACCGAAAATGTACCTTCCAAAGAAGTTCCGGAGCAGGCATATTCCTTATCCAAAAATGTACCCACACTTGTGTTATAGGTATCTGCTTTTATTTTAAATACATATTCACCCTGCGTAGTAAGATTGGAAATCGTAGTAGATGTATTCGTAAATAACGTACTGGCATAGGGCTCGAATACAGGATCAGCGGCACCTGCAGGTTTTGAAACCAATGTCAGCCTGTAACGCCCGTCAAAATCCTGGAAATAGCTGCTGTTTACGACACCTTTATATACCGCAGGCAATGGTATAGTTGCCGTTACAACACCGGATCCCGGATAGCATACTGTCGTTGCAGGAACTGTTACGTTAGGACGGCTGCCGTCTGAAATATGGATATAATAGCTCTGTGTTGCCAAGCAAGCCCCGGCATTGTCTCTGGTAATCGTAAACCTATAGGTTCCTACGCTCCACCCGCCTGCAGGTGGTGTTACGGTAGCACTTCTTGTTGCCGTACCCGCTCCTCCGTTTACCACGACAACCGCGCCACCTGGAGGTGGAGTACCTGACTGAACTGCAGCCGTATTGATGGTAGCCGGATTGTCAGCCGGATTGATGGTGTAATAGAATGTAATAGGTGTAGACTGTCCTGCATACCCGCAATGAACTTCTCCTCCGGAGCTTCCACCATCATAAATCATCATCTGCTCAGGTCTTGAGGCAACCAGAAAGTTTACCGGATTAGGCTGTATTCCATTATAGGTATATGTGAGTTCCGGTGTTGTATAGGTTCCGCTGGAGTTAGTAATCGTGAGAGTAAATTTGTAAACCCCTACAACATTTACCCCTGTAAAAAATATATTATCATCATAAATATTGGCATAGGCAATATTTCCTCCTGCCGGCTGGCTGGTAACATTCATAGTCACCGTCGTCCCAAAGTTTCCTGAGGAACCGGGTGAGGAAGGATATCCCTTGGAAAACTTAGGTGATGTATTCTGAAGTGTAATAAAATGATTTCCAGTATTGGAAATACATCTGGAAGTTGATACTGTAGGCAGTATCTGCGGATTCGGAATAAAACGGACAATAGCCGTATCTTCATACCAGCAGTTCGGATTATTTGTAGAGGTTATCCTCAACGTTACTACATACACCGGATCAATATCATGATTGGCTTTATTGACAAGGCTGAACGTTGTTGTCGCCGATGTTGTAGAGCTAAACTGAGAGTTTTGGCTGGTCTTTATACCGCTGCGCTCCCATCTGTAAATATTATAGGCACTCCACGATGCCGTATATCCATTCGGTACAACACCATTCAGTGTAACGGTACCTGTGGTGGCATTAACATTGGTAATATCCGGACCTGCAGTGAAGGTAGACACCTCTCCCGGCGCCGTAATGGTTACCTGTGATGTTGCCGTACCTACAGTGCAGTTTTGGGCAATCTGAAATATATAGCTACCGGGAGATGTCATCCCAGTAACATTGGTATTATACCCTGCCGGATTTACGATGACCGGATCCGGTGCACCCGCAGGTTTAGAAACCAGTGTCCAGGTTGGGTTTCCTGAAATACTCCCCCCAGGACTTCCTGAGAGGCTGGCAGACGTGCCACATATGGTGACATTGGCACCTGCATTTACACTGCAGTTCTGTGCCCTGGTTATCATATTGCCCAAAATAAGCAATATGAAAAAAAGGATAGTCTGTTTTTTCATGGTTTAATAGTTTAATCCAGTGTCATTTTAGGAAACTTGAGGTTAATATTTACAGGGTTATAAGCAATCATGCTTATAAAAACGGGAATTAATAAAACTGTATTTTTTTTCATTTTTTTAGGGATTATGAGTTTTTTGATCAAAATGAATTATTTAAAAATCCTATTTAAGGTTTCCAGAAAGTCCATACTTTACCATTATAGACTGCCAGCTGTCGTTTTGCAGTATCATAAACCATCATTCCTGCTGCGGGATTGATAATGTTTAGGTGTGGACTTGCCACTTTAGGCAAAATCATAGCTTTATCTGATGCTTCCAGTACAAGTATACCTGGTGTTGGAGAAAGAATTCCTATACCTGCCTTTGCTGTTATTTTCTCTTGTTTATCAACTCCCTGTATGCTTAAATCTGCAAGGCCAATTGTTGCGGCTGTTCCATCATCCTCACTCAGGTTGGTCCATTGGGAATTATTTTTAAGATATTTGACCTTATGATCTGTAGTATCGTAAATAACAGTTCCTTCAAAGGTTAATCCGGATTTGTCATCAATATATGGAAGGATAAACCCTCTGTTTTCAGCAGATGAGAACTCTAATGATACGGAAGAATTGGTTATATTTTCTTTTCCGATTGCCACTTGTGATTTTACAGTACCAACTACTAAAATGGCTATTATCAGTAATGCTTTTTTCATTGTATTTTGTTTGAATTATTAAATGACAGTAACAATTCGCTCCGGATATTTCCGTCGAATAGGTATAAATCGCGTTTAATTTTTCTTTGAAAAGATTGTCTTAAACGGATGTCAGAAATATAACATGATTATCTGGTGGCGGGCGTTGATAATTCCGGAAGAAATTAAAAGTAGAGAACCAATGGCTCTTATAAGTATTTTTAAAGCAGATATCAGATAAACATATTGGAACATGAAAGCTATTTTCCGGTTTTATCTGTTCTTTTTTATTTTGATCAGGGTTTATAACCTGTTTTTGTCTGTCTGAAGATATCAATAAAGATGTTTCTGATGTTGGGGCTTTACGGAAAAGAAACAGAGCTCCAGAATACTTATGAGCTACAGAAATATGGAACTTCTTCCTCCTTTTTTTTTTACCCTGAACAATAGCTCCTTTTTTCCTAAGCTTTGAATCTGACCTTTTTTTGTCAGGATAAGAAATATTTACGTTTTCTATTCCTGTAATCTTAGTTCCCTCTACTATAAATATTATATCTGTCTGTATTGGATTATCTGATGAGGTTTCCTTATTGCATCGGGAGACAGCTTTTATGATCTGAAGATTACAAATTAACAGAATGAACAAAAGAAATCTTCTCACTTTGGTGAATGTAAGGGAGAAGATTTTAATCATCATGTTATTTTTAGAATCGGTTATCATTTCATGCAATATTATGATTACATCAAAATCTTCACAAGTTTAGCAAGGGAACAATTCCGAAAGTTTCATATGCAACCCAACCTATTTTACAAATATGCATTACTGATTATCAACAAATTAAAAAAACGCTCTGTTTTTTTAGAAGATAAAAATGTGGAGGTAGGTATTTGTTTAAATCGAAACTATATTTAAATTAAATTTGCTCAATCAGTTATTTTTTAAAATTTAAACTATAATCATGAAGAACTTCTATTACCTCATTCTCATTCTATTTCCTTTTCAAGGCGCATATTCTCAAAATAATTTTCATACAAAACAACAAATTGACAGCGTATATAAGACTAATGAAATGATTTATCCGGACGATGAACAGGATGTCAAAAAATTAGAAGAATTAATTAAAGCTTCTCAGAAAATCAATTATAAAAATGGAGTCATAGATGGTAAAATGAAAACCCTTTCCTATTTAAATTTCCGCTCCGATTACAAAGGAATGCTTAAACTCATCAGGGAATTAGAGGCATTGGGATTAGAGAATGACCATCTGCAACTTAACAGACTTTATATGAGTAAATCAATAGCAAATAATGCATTAGGTATAGAAAGAGAAGCACGTCAGAATCTGCTGGACGCATTGAAACATGCTAAAAAGCTGCAGGGAGATAAGGGACATATGGAAGTTTCATATGTATATAATACTACTGCAATATTTTTCGATGGTAAGTCTACTGATTCAGCATTCTATTATCAGAAAAAAGAATTGAAAGAACTTGAGCAAATAAGTAACAAAGAGACCAAAAAAGTACAGATGTCCATTGCACTTAGCAAACTCAATATTGGAAAATATTATCTGACTATAAAACCACAGCGACTGGATCTGGCAGAACCGTATTTTATGGATGCTTATAATTATAAAACTACAAATCCGGACATTTTTGAAGAACTGGATTTACCAATATTGTGCGGTCTTGCTGATTTTTATCTTTATAAGCGGGATTACAACAAATCTATTGAGTTTTCAAATGAAGTTTTGCAAAGGGAAAAAACAAAGAAAAATTACACTTACAAATCTTATGCTTATTCGGTTCTTGCTGATGCCTATGAGGGTTTGGGAAACTCAAAAGAGCAGGCTAAATATGCAAAATTATATGCAGCATTAAACGATAGCATCAACCTGGCTTCTAAAAAAGAGGTAAGCCAGCAATTTGACAAACTGATAACAAATGCTGAAACTAAAAAGGATAAAGAATATAGTTCTAATTTAAAAAAAATACTCACAGGCATTGCCTGTTTTTTATTAATTTTATTATTGATAACATGGTTTTTCTGGAAAAGAAATAATAAAATTATTCATAAAAAATATGAAGAACTGATTGCAAAAATCAGCAATGAACGGAAGGATACTCAAACTAAGGATCCGGAAACCTCAGAAAACACAGATGCAAAATCATCTGTCAATATAACAGATGAAACCATAAAGATCCTACTCCTTAAACTTGAAAAATTTGAAACTTCAGAGAAATACCTTAGGAAAGACCTCAGTCTCACATGGATGGCTAACAATCTGAACACCAACACTAAGTATCTTTCAGAAATTATTAAAGTACACAGAGAGCATAATTTCACCAGCTATATTAATGAACTCCGTATCAATTATATCATCAGAAAACTCTATGAAAATCCTGTCTACAGAGAATACAAAATAGCTTATCTTTCTGAAGAGTGCGGATACTCAACTCCACGAGTATTTGTTAACGCCTTTAAAAAAGAAACAGGTTTTACACCGTCATATTTTATAGATCAACTAAAATCTGCATAATATTTACAGAGACATAAAGCACCTTATTTATTTGGTAATAAAATACTTTATGCTGAAGTATAAAAGTTTTGATAATTGATTTCTAGATCTGATGAACTATTGGCCATTCCCCGCCATTCTTTTTAAAATTACTGTTCTCAGCCGGTTTTCATTTTCATCAGCCCAATATCCTAATGCAGAAATTACAGGAATTAAAGTCTTACCAAAATCGGTAAGGGAATATTCAACTTTTGGCGGAACCTGGGCATAAATTTTCTTTGTAACAAGTTCGTGCTCTTCAAGTTCTTTTAACTGGATATTTAAAACGCGTCTCGAAGCATCCGGAATTTTACGCTGCAATTCACTTGGGCGCAGATGACCTTCATTGATAAACCACAGCAGACGGATTTTCCATTTACCGTAAAGGACTTCACCGATAAGGTCAAGACCGCAGTTTAAATTCAAGGGTATTTTTCTTTCATGCATACACAAATTTAATCCAATGTGCCAAATTGCACAATAGGGGAAAAAATTATCCCTATGCAATTCGGTTTTCCGTTATTGCCTGAAAAAGTGATACTTCGGAAATTTGTAGCAAAGAATTTAACAATGGAAAATCTATTTAATTACAACAACGAACTTCAAGGTAAAATTGCCTTAGTAACAGGCGGAACAAAAGGAACCGGCAAAGCAATAGCAGAAAGACTGCTGCAAGCTGGTGCAGCGGTTATAATAACTGCGAGAAACGCGCCTGAAAAAGAAAACAGCAACCTGCATTTCGTTCCTGCCGATTTGAGTAAAGCAGAAGGAACACAAAAAGTCATCAGCGAAGTGCTGTCGGCTTATGGGAGACTGGACATTCTTGTGAACAACCTGGGTTCTTCATCAACACCCGCTGGTGGATTTGCAGCATTAACCGATGAAGATTGGGAATCAACCTTACAAGCTAATTTGCTTGCTCCGGTTCGGCTGGACAGAGGTTTTTTACCACAAATGATAGAGCGAAAAAATGGTGTAATTATTCACATCGCTTCCATCCAGGGTAAATTACCCCTTTATGATTCAACCTTACCTTATGCAGCTTCAAAAGCAGGACTGAGAAACTATAGTAAAAGTTTATCGAACGAAGTTACCCCAAAAGGTGTCCGGGTATTGGCTGTTTCACCAGGATGGATCAATACAACAGCTTCGGAAGCCTGGCTGGGTGAAATTGCGAGAAACGCAAACAGTACAATAGAAGAAGCGCAAAACAGCGTTATGGATGCATTGGGCGGAATACCTTTCGGAAGACCTGCCGAACCGAAAGAAGTAGCTGAATTAGTTGGTTTTCTTGTTTCACCAAGAGCCAGTTATTTAACCGGAACTGAATTTATAATCGATGGCGGTACAGTGCCAACCATTTAATCATCTTAAAATACTATACAATGAATTTACCAAACATTATTTCAGAATTGGTGAAAACCCAAAACGAATTTAACAGTGCAGCCTACGCAAATTGTTTTGCTGAAAATGCGGAGGTATTTGATGAAGGCAAAACCTACAACGGAAAAGCAGAAATTGAAAGCTGGATTGACAAAGCGAACAAAGAATACAAAGCCAGTATGAAATCACTAGATTATAACGAAAGTGAAAGCATCTTATCGGCGGAAGTTTCGGGAACATTTCCGGGCAGCCCAATTGTTTTGAAATATCATTTTCAATTGTCTGACGGACTCATTCAATCTCTGAAAATAACGGGTTAATATTTCAATAAACCTGAATGTACTGGTTTATATTTCAAAGTACCACATCTTAATGATTTACAAATGATTACCAAATTCCAGAATCCCCTTTGAAGCGTAAGCACAGCTTTCTGTAAAATCTACTTTTGACCGTTTCATTTCCATTTGATATATTTTAATTTCGATGTAGGTAACTCAATTATTATTTTCTTCCCTATATTTATTGTTTATTCAATCAAAATCAAATGAATTTAGACTTTGAAACATTTAAAAAAGACATCAATTGGTTTATCAGGCCAAATGATCTTGTTACATTGTATGATACAGAATCAGTTCTGAATCTTTCCGAAAATTTTACATCAACATTCCCTAAATTATCTCAACTTATTCAAAAGGCCAGAAAGCTGGAATTTAGTGTAAATAATAATCCCTACCGATTGTTCTCATGGACCAATAAGTACAATAAAAGCTGTGGATGGTTAACCAAAATTGAGTTAGAAGATACGGATAATATTGTGTTAGCAAAAGAACATGAATTATTACTTAAAGAGATTGGCGGGATTTCAGAATCTTATCATCAGCCCGAACCGGCCCTGACTAATAATCAGGACTACTTATTCTTAAAATCTGCCTGCATAACGGGAATCGGCGAATGGGAAGAATATTATGAAAATCTTTGTGAAGAAGAACACAAACAACCGGTACAATATAATGACTTCATTTGCTTTGCCCTGGAAGCTAATGGCAATATGACAATGTATGAAAAGAATTCAGGGAAGGTACTTTTATTTGCACATGATCATTGGTTTGAGAATGTTGATCCCCTTGAAGATCAGCCTGAATACACTTTTTACACAATACAAGATGTTGACAATTTTGTAGATTATGTTGAAAAGATAGCTGAGGAATGGTCAGAGGCTGTATTATAATGTAATTGAGACTGTTCTACATTTTAAAATTTAAACAGGAAATGATTAGAACTGCAACAGCAGCCTTATACAATATCAAAATTGTAAACAAAAAATCCCGGATAAACCGGGATTTTAATTTGTAATTCAAATTATTTTATCTCTACAGGAACTGAGATTTTGTCCCAATCCATTGTAAATCCATTACTGTTTATTTTATAAACTAAAGTTTCCTGTGTTGCTGGCAAAGCCTTTGTTTTTACATCAACACGTAAAGCATCTTTAGCCTGTTCATATTTATAAGCTCCCCATTGTTTTGGTTCTTTGTTAAAAATGGCTGTCCAGGTTCCGCTTTGTTTAGGGATTAAGAAAAAGCTGTATTTTCCTGCAGGCAGTTTTTTACCCTGAACGGTAATATCTTTATCCGTTTCGAAGGTCGTTGCTTCATTCGCTCCCGCTCGCCAAACTTTATCATAAGCTTCCAGACCGCCCCAGATTGTACGTCCTTTCACAGAAGGGCTGCTATAGTTTATGGTAATGTTGGCATCTTTAATTTTTCCCGTAGCCGTAGCGGGAGGGCTGGCAGGTTTTTTAGCCTCCTGTGCAAAGGCATTCATTGAGATCGTCATCGTAGCAACAAGTACAGTTGCAGATTTAAGAATCGTTTTCATAATATTTTTATTTGTTTGTTTTTAATATTGTTCGTTTACGAATTTACTGTTTTCTGCTTATAAAACAGCAAACCGATTGCAGAAAATATAATGACTGCTGCTGCCCCGATTACATTAAGCCAGAGGAAAGAAACGACATCGAACTGATACACGGCAATAACCGTAATTTCCGATACAATGGCAGCAATAAATACATTCGGACCGTTGATCTTTTTATAGTAAAATGCAACAAGGAAAATCCCCAATATCGGTCCGTAGAAAAGAGAGCCTAATACATTAACCGCCTCAATAAGTGAACCCATTTGCGTAGCAAACATAGCTACACCGATTGAAAAAATACCCCAGGCTAAAGTATGCAGGCGGCTGTACTTCAATTCGGTTTTATCATCAGGAATTTCTTTGCTGTATAGTAAATGAACATCTTTTAATGAGCAGGCGGCAAGGGAATTCAGTGCTGCCGAAATGGAGCCCCAGCTGGCGAGAAAAATGACGGCAAACAGCAGCCCGATCATTCCTGCAGGCAAGGTATTTTTTACGAAATACAGGAAAATATAATTCGTGTCCGTTTTCTCTGCATTATAATTTGAATTATTAATCGCTTCCTCTACCCTTCCGTGCAGTGCTTTTACTTGCGATTGCGTATCTTTAAAATCCTGAATTGTTTTGGTAAGCTGAGGAGAATTTTGTTCTTTCAGCTTTAAAATTTCTTTCGATTCTGCATTAAATTTTAGTTGTAAATCCTGATGCTCTTTTTCAAAAACTGCCGCCTGCTCAGGCTGTTTTTCCTTTAAATACTGATAAGAACGTTCGTTAAAATAAATCGGAGCCGGTTTCAGAGAAAAGAATGCGAAAAGCAAAGCACCAATCAGGAGAATAGCAAACTGCATCGGAATTTTAACCAGTCCGTTCAACAGCAAACCCATTTTTGCATTGGTATTATCTTTCGCAGTGATATATCTACCGACCTGGCTCTGGTCCGTACCAAAGTAAGAAAGCGCCAGAAAAAAACCGCCAATCAAGCCACTCCAGATATTGTATTTATCTTTCCAGTCGAATTCTGTGGTGATAACATTGAGTTTTCCGGATTTCCCCGCCAGATACAGCGCATCATTAAAACCAATTCCATCCGGCATATTCTGAATAAGGAGATACCCTGCAAAAGCCATGGTCCCCAGAATAATAAGAAACTGTAATTTCTGGGTATGAGCAATAGCTTTTGCCCCGCCAACATAGGTATAAATCAACAGAATACCACCTGTTAAAACATTAGTCAAATAAATATTCCAGTTTAAAACACTTGACAAGATGATACTCGGAGCATAAATGCTGATCCCCGTTGACAAGCCTCTGGAAAAAAGAAAAAGCAGTGAAGTGAGTACCCTTGTTTTTTTATCAAAACGATTTTCTAAATATTCGTAGGCAGTATAAACATTTAAGCGCTGAAATATCGGGATGAAAGTGATACAGATCACAATCATTGCCAGAGGCAGTCCAAAATAATACTGCACAAAGCGCATACCATCTGTATACGCCTGGCCCGGAGCTGAGAGAAATGTAATGGCACTCGCCTGGGTAGCCATAATACCGATAAGCACAATATACCAGGGCATTTTGTTATCTGCTTTCAGGTAGGATTCGTTGCTTTTCTGGCCACGGCCGATGAATACGCCGTAAACTACCACTGCAACAAGTGTAATAACGAGAACGGTCCAATCTATAGTACTCATGCCCAGAATTTAGTAAACCAATAATAAAATGCAATCTGCAAGATTAATGCAGCTGTTAATAACAGATACCAGGTATTCCAATTTTTAAGTTTTTTGTTCATTAGTTTTTCTGTGCAGATAAAAAGTTTAAAAATAAACGTGCTGCTCCGGCATTTCCTGCAGGCAGCTGTCTGAAAAATGCCAGTGGCGTATAAATAAAATTACCTTTACCGTATTTCGCGTATAAAGTTGAACCCTGAAGAGGCTCTTCATCTGTATCGTGCATTTCAAAAAGCGGTTCATACGCTGCATCCCATTGAGCAGGAAAATAGGCACCGCGCTCCTGTACCCAGCCCTTAAAGTCGTCAGCAGTGATTTTATTCGGAAAGTTCAGTAATTTATGATTGGGATTTAAAAACTTTACCGCAGCATTTTCTTCCGTAACCCGTTTATTGGCAATACTGAAATTGTACATTCCCAATTCATCAACGGTGGTATCCTGGTTGGTGTTATACTGCATCACCAGATTACCGCCTGCTTTTGCATAAGACCATAAAAAAGGCATCCAGCGTCCCAGTTTTTTCTCCGTGTTGTTGGCACGGACACCAAGCACGATGGCATCATATTGCAACAGCTTGTTTTGACTGCCGTTTCCGCCGGATTCATCTAAGTTTCCATAAAAATCTCCGTCTTTCAGGATATCTACCTGAACACCTGCAATGCGCAGAAATTCGGGAATAAAATCACCCGCACCTTGTATATAACCTACTTTTTTAACTTTAGCCTGAATATCGCCTTTCATCACTGTCACAGCGGCAGGCGCAAAATATTGCAGGGAAGGCAAATGCGGATACTGAATTAATATTTGTTTTTTATTATAGGTAGCCCCATCTGCAACATAATCAGCGTCCAGCTGCAAACGGTTTGAATTTATGGAGACAAGCTTAGCTTTTGGAATAACGTAATCGAAAGTAAAATCTTTCTCTTTTACAGCTCTTACCTCAGCGCTTCCTAATCGTTCTCCGTTGTACATCAGGTTTAGAATACCTTTATTGAACGGTTTGTTAGAATTAACCTTAAAATTTAAACTTACCTGCAGGTCTTCATTTTCTTTGACCAGATAAAGCGGCTGTGTAAATTTCAGTTCCACAGCAGGAACAATACGCAAGGCTTCAACCACATCACCACGCACAGGATCTAATTTCTTGAAAGATAAAGGAAGTTTAACCTGAAACTTTTCCGGGCCGATTTTTAAACCGACCAAAACATTCAATGGTGATTCTGCTTCAGGCAGACCAACTAAAGTTTCATCCGGAACAGCGAAAGTTGCTGCGTTCACGGGTGGTTTTGCCAGCCAGTAAGGTTCTGTAAGTGCTGCATCTGCAGGAATCTGAATATCATGCTGAATGGTAATTAAAGAATCTTTTGACAGTTCCCTGTTGAAACTTTCTGATTGACTTAACCATTTAACATTCTCTAAAACGACAGGATTTACAGTTCTTGAAATCAGATTTAACCTGAAATTATAATGATCTCCGGCAACTGCTTCAGCCTGATTGGTAACCACCTCTCCCATAAACCCGGCGCAGCTTAAAATAATGTTGTCAAGAGATTTAATTTTATCCTTTTTCTGGTCCGAATCCCGCAGCGCCATGACCTTTTTTCTTAATGCAAGCAAAGCAGGCAGGCTCTGATCGGGGTTATTGAAATTGAAAGCGGAAATAATCTGATCTAATGACTGGTCAATATCAGCATTTCCCTGTGAAGTCCATGTTTTAGTAACTCCGTCAAAAAGAGTTGCTTTTGCAGGCTCACCGGCAACATGGGCAAAATATTCTGTTCTGATGCCGGCTACAGACTGTGTTCCCGCACCCTGACTTTTATGTAAACTTCGGCTTAATCCTGCCAGCTCCCCATAGCCCATTCCCAGTTGCGCATCATATTGCCCAACGGTAACTTTCAGTTGATTTTCCGCTGTAGTATTAACTCCACCAAACCGGAAAGTATTCCACAATACACGTTTTGGCTGCCATGTATTCACATATTTCAGCTGATCCGGGAAAGCATTTTTATCTCCTGCCAGCTTAAAAGCTTTTTCCGCAACTACCGCCGAAGCCGCATGCTGTCCGTGGCCAGCTGCTGCAGTGGGAGGAAAACGGCAAATGATAACATCAGGCCGGAATTGGCGGATTACCCAAACCACATCCGCTGTAATGCTGTCTGCATCCCATTGCTTAAAAGTATCGGTCGTATTTTTAGAAAATCCGAAATCAATAGCGCGGGTAAAAAATTGTTGGGCACCATCTAACTTTCTTGCTTCCAAAAGCTCATGTGTTCTGATCAATCCCAATGCAGCCCCCTGCTCCGTACCTAATAAATTCTGACCGCCATCACCTCTGGTTAAAGATAAATACCCCGTTTCTACATTTTGACTGTTGATTAACCAGGAAAGCAATCCTGTATTTTCATCATCGGGATGCGCCGCAAGATATAAAACTTTAGGCAGGTTTTTAAGGGTTTTGATTTCGCGGTAAATTTCAGATGATTTTGATGGCCGGACCTGCTGGGCCGAACAAAATACCGTATAAAAGCCAAGAATAAATACAGTGCTTACTTTTTTGAACATTTGAATTTGCTTTGCAGGCAAATATAAGTAAATCATCTTTCTTTCAACATTAAAAGAATCAGGCTGTGAATTTTACAGAAAAGTTTTTAAAATTAATCACAAAGGCAGAAAAATTTGAAGTTCAAAGATGAAAATTTTCGATCCTCTACAATACTTTGGGCACTTCTTATTTTCAAAGTAAATAGCTTACATAACTAAAGTGCTTAAAAAGCTTTTTGCCTTTTATTGCACGTAACACAACAAAAATTAAACGGTAAAAAAAATGAAATTTTTATCTTAAAAACATATCATAATGAAACTTAATATTACCAATTAGTTAATTTTTATCAATCACAAAGGTTTTTTTTTCATTTTTCACAAAAAAAAGAATTATATTTGGTACACACAAAATAACACCCTCATATGAAAACAAAATTTACACTCCTCACTACTATTCTTATTTCAGGAGCTTCCTTTGCCCAAGTAGGGATCAACACAGCCTCACCTAAAACAACATTGGATGTATCTGCCACAAGGGATGCTTCAGGGCTGATTACGAATAACACACAAACATTCGGATTACAGGCCCCAAGGCTCACCAGAGCTGAGCTTACAGCCAATACCGCTACGTATGGCATCAATCAGACCGGCGCATTAATTTATATTACAGACGTCACCGGCGGAGATGCCACAGGGCAACGTGTCAATGTTACTGCTATGGGCTATTATTATTTTGACGGTACAGTATGGCAAAGACTGACACAGGCAACCAATGCCATAGCTCCGGCAATTTCTGCTTTACAATGTACTACAGCTTACTTAAGTCCTTCTACTTATACTCCCGGTACTCCTTACACCGGAAACCTGAGAGTTACCTATAATGGAGGAAACGGCGGGGCATATAATTCAGGAACTCCTTTTACCATCAACGGATTGACTTTCCAGCTAAGACCCGGAACTTTAGAGTTTGGTGATGGAGAACTGGTATTCTCAGTAAGCGGAACTCCCACCACTGCTAATGACATGACTATCCCAATGACCAGCAGTACGGTTTCTTTCCTAACAGCAGCACAAAACTGTACCGCAACAGTAGGAAATAGCAGCCGCGCAGACATTGCCTCTGTAGCTGTGATGGGATATCCCACCCTGACCACCGATCCCAATGGGAAACAAGCGTACACCTTCCCTCTTGCTACCCCGGATGGCAAATATTCGATCAGAGTAATATTTGATACCACAAGTGGGACAACCCTTGCCAATCCTAATGTACAGTTGTTTAACAATACAGGTGCTACCGTAAACCTGTACTGGAATTACAATACCGAATATGGCGGTTATATTGGAGCAGCTCAAACTACCAACAATATTACTTCAGGAGTATGGGGCGGTATGGGAGATGCAACAGCTACCTGGTTTCCTCAGGGTACAGGAGCAATGGGAAGTGCGTACTGGGGGAACATAGGAATTATAGATGGTTCCAGCGGCGGACCTGAGCATAGAAGATATACCTGGATAGACAGTAATTCTTCTTCAAAAACTGCTTATACCGCAACCATCATGGCAGGTGCTCCTACTTCAGGCAATGCCCAGCCCAACCTTACTAAAATATTCATCAAGTTGGAGCAGGTAAAAGCTCAATAATATAATGCCCCTGAAAAAGGGGCATTTTTTATTTTTAATTGGTATCAATCATTTTCTTTTCTCTGCTCTCCGATGTCTCCTGACTTTGGAACAAACTTAAAGTTGGGCTTTGCACAGCAGAACACAATATTTGAAGTTATTTTTTGAAAAAAGATGAACGCAAAGTTCATTAATAATTCTGTTTTATTTTAAGTGGGCAAAGCGATGCGACTTTGTCGCTGATGAAGCGGCATGCTTATCCATATGCTTCAGCGAATCAACTTCGTTGATTCTTTCCTTTGCACTCTTACAATTAACAGTTTCAAAAACAAAACCTTTGCATTTAAAAAAACACGTCACCAGTTCGTATTTAAATTATTCTTGAGTAGAAAGATGAACGCAAAGTTCATTACTAATTCCGTTTTATTCTAGTGGGCAAAGCGATGCGACTTTGTCGCTTATTAAGCGGCATGCTTATCCATACGCTTCAGCAAATCAACTCTGTTGATTCTTTCCTTTGCTCTCTTACAATCAACAGTTTCAAAAATGAAATCTTTGCGTCAGAACAATAGGCCAGCACCACATTAATCAACCATATTAACAGCTCCCAACCTTTTATTTACCAACAAACTTCTTATTCTAAACTTGTTTCAGTTATCTTCTTTTCCCTTTTTCTCTGAAGAATAAGATGTGCCGCATCCAGCATTTTCACCGTATGAATGTAGGGCATCACGATATTTCTTTCCGGCAGATTTTCATAGACCCCCAGTGAAAAATAGACGATTCCGGACATAAAATAATCAAATTCTTTGAGGGTGTAGGCACTGAATGCTTTTTTGAAAACCAACAGAGGATTCCGGTATTCTTTCTCCGAAAGCAGGCCAAGAACCCAAGGGGAAATCTTTTCCGGCCGGGTATCGACCGTCCATTTTCTGTTCTTCAGCATCATGAGATAGCCTGCCTGGATCAATGACCTCATCGACTGATGAAACTGGAAGATCACCGCCGGATCTTCATGGATCCAGCTATTTCTCTTTACCGCATAATTCATAATATTGCTGAGCCTTTCTTTGGAAACATCCAGCTCATTGAACTGAAAGAAAGTTTCTATCAGCTGCAAACCGGAGTTCTTCTTTTCTGCCCGAAACCGGGGATCGAAGTTTGTTTTGCTTTTTTTCATGTTTGTATTTTTTTATAAATGTAGGAAAAAAAATAATAAAACACATATATGTGTTGATGAAAAATTTTAGAAAGCTCAACCTTTACTAAATGTATAAATGGCAAATAGAAGAATTAAAATTTCAAATTGGAAAGCTTATTCAATTATATAGGCTTAAAAAGGGACTTTCACAGTTTCAGCTTGGAAATGAACTCAATATCTCAAGTAACCATGTTGGTAGAATTGAAAGAGCTGAAACCAACCCAACCATTGAAAGCCTTCTTACATTCTGTAATTTTCTTGAAATTGATCTATTACATTTATTTACAAAACTCAATGAAAAAGAATTAAAGAATATTGAAAGTGAAATCAACCGACTACAAAAAGAATTTAAAAATCAAAATAAGAGAAAATCCTGACGAGAGTCGGGATTTTCTCTTATTTTGAAACTTTGATGAATATCTTTATCTAAAAAACTTAAGGAATATAACTCTCTTAAGTTTTTATATTTTATAAAAAATTGATTAATTATAAAAATCTAGTAGCTCCAGTTTTTTCCACGACTTCAGCAACTTTTTCAGCTTCATCTGAAGGAATCATTTCAAAGGAAGGAACATTTCTCATTTCCTGCCAAAATTTGTGTTCAGGAGTTTTTCTTTCTGGCTCATCAGTAATAAGAAAGAAATTATTTTTATCAAGATCTTTTTTATATTGCTGACTAAGAAAAGCGATCAAGGTAACATAATGAGAAACATACTTCTCCAAGGTTTGCACAGTATTTTCTAGCAATAAAGTTTTTGCTCCAACAAAAGAACCATTTAAGCCAATGCAATCCACATTAATATTAAAGTATAAACTTTTCAGATTAGAATGATTCAATGTAATCTCTGTATGTATTTTATTCTCAACCCTTTGAATCAAATTTAACTGAACTTTTTGATTGATATCTAAATCAGTTTCGTAATAACGATTTATATTTAATTTTGCATCATTTAGCTTGTCTGTTTCCTTTAAAGCTAGTTTAAGTTCCGGTTCTTTTTCTATTAATAAGGAATAAAGCTTTATAAACTTTTCGGAATTAAAGTTGTCATCTAATATTGAAGCTTTTGAGAACTGAAGCAAACCGTTTGAATAAACTTTTAGATAATCTATATAATCTGCTGTAATAAATCTTTCCAAAGGAAATAATTGTTCATGATCAGAAGTTGTTTTTAATTGCTTCAAATAATTTTCTAACTGCCTTAAAACAAAATCTACAGATTTAGTTTTGTTAACTATAAGCTTCTTAATAATGTTTTTCTTTGTTTCTGAAATCTTCAACCAATACTCATTTCCACTGCATACCAAAAGTCCGATAGAAAGAGAATCTCCAGCCATCGTATTTGGTGATAATTTTAAAATGGTATAAAAGGTTTTCATTATTATATTTTTTCCAAATAATCTTTAAATACTTTTTTATTCCTCTCCTGATTAAAAAGCAAATTTCTTACACATTTAGCATCTTCCTCGGTGAAATTCCACTCTTCAGGAATACAACGGATAATATTATCAAAATATTTTTCACATTCGGAAATGCAAAGGTAAAAATAATCTTTATCTTCTACATCCCATTTTCTATTTTGACATTTTATATTTTTCAAACTCTTTGCCAAATCTGTCACCAAAATATTTTCGTTTGCAATAGGGCAAAAATCCTCTGCTAAAAGACTCTTATATTCCATTGTACTAAATATATAGGAATGGTCAATTGCTACAATATCAAATTGATTCTCATTATTTTCTATGAATAGAAGGTTATGATTTGTTGGTTTTCTGTCATCATTTTCTACCCATATATCAAATAACCCAATCTTAAAAATATCCATTGGATTACTAAAGTCCTTATGAGAATATTTACTTTTTAAATTGAAAAAATTATTACTATCGATAGCATTCTCTTCCCATTTGCTTCCAAATAAAGGCTTACTATAAAAAACAGGTTTATGATAGTTTTTTGAATATTCAGGAAGTAATAAGTCTTGTGAAAAATCCAAAATTGCCATCTCAGGAGTTATTAAATTCCACAACTTCAGAAACCTATTTGCCAATAACTCATTAATCATATCACAAGCAGGATTCTTAGATTTACTATTCTTAGCCAAATACATTTCATAGTCTTCTGTAATTACTTTTACAGGACTATTTCCTGTCGTATAAATTTCTTCACCGGCAGAAATAACTTTCAATCGTGCAATTGTATTGACCCTTGTCATATAATCACAAAATATGTCATTATAAAAATCTATTAAGGATATTATTACTTAAAAGTAAGAATTAAAAGCCATATAACGCTCATGATTCATCAAAATGGTTTTTTATCACAAAAACATATTTGAAATTTCCTTATCTAACTTAAGTATCTGGTGTATTACAACAATTTCTAAAACTCTACTATTGAAATAGGAATCAGGTTTTAAAGAATACGGTTTTCCGTAATGTAAAAGCTTTAACTTACTTTAAATTTAGAATGTTAAATAAATTAAAATGGAAATAATTAAAGCAATTAAGCCAGGCCCAAAACCTGACAAGTCTGATGGAACTCCAGACAAAAGAAGAAGGGTAACACCGGAAACAAAACCAAAACATCCGGATCTAAAGCCTCACAAACACAAACCTGGAGATTCAAAATAATCTTTAGATTGTTAAAAATGTCTTTAAAAGTCTCAGCAATGCTGAGATTTTTTGATTACGAAGAACCGTACGTTTAGCACTTATTTATTCAGAGAAATATTGAAATTAAATAACAAAAAGTCAAAAATCACCCTATACATTTATGACGCTTAAAGAAATTAAAAAAGCTCAGTTAGAAAATGAAAAACTTTATGATAACAAGGTCATTAGTATAAATGAGTATATTGAAAAACAGTTTGAACTATTACAGGAATTAGATGAACATATATACAAGTTAGAAAATATTCATCTAGAGTTTTTTAAAAATATAAAGAATTGGTTTAGAAAAAAAACTAACAAAAAAGAATAGACTGCTCAACAAAAAAACTAAAAACAAAAAAAGTTTCAAGTCTCTATTGTTAAAGGATTTACCTTATATTTTCACCATCTTCATTCTACGGTCTTGTGCCTTGCTCAACCCGGTTTTTCTGTAAAATCTGTATGGCTCCGGTAGAAGTATTTCCATAAAGCTGAATATAAATATCATCACCATTTGCTCTTCTGATGACATATACTTTTACGGGTTCATTCCAATAATCTATGGAGCCTTCCTCGCCAAAGTATTTGGCCTCTTCTTTTATTCTGTCAAGCTCTTGCTGAGAAACTTTACCATCAAATATTTTTACACCGCCAACTTTTGTAATAGCCTCATCATAGCTTTTCAAAAAATAGGGCAATGACCATTCTTCCGTATTATCTTTCCCATTGACTACATATGTTTTCCATACTTTTCCTTCTATGGCTGTCATTACGCCGTTAAGTGGAAAAAACAGCATGTCAAAGCTTCTTTGTACTGGTTTATTTTGAAAGTCCAGTCCTTGGGGAAAACTGAAAAAGGGAAAATCTCCTACCTCAGCGGTGGAAACCGGCACAGCATTAATGTCAAACTGAGTAGTTTCTCTCGGAGATTTTTCTGCGGCTGTAGTATTTCCTATGGTGACAGTATCCTTAGCTGCCTCTGTTTTCTCTTCAGCCTTTTTGTTACAGGCAGCAAGCAAAGCGCCTATTGATAGAATAATCAGTGTCTTCTTCATTGTAATAAATTTAGTTTTTGGGTGTATAATTTTTTTAAAACAGTGAACGATAAAACAATACGAATCCTTCTTCATCAGAATCGTTCTGTATATTTATCCCGTACTATTTTTGCGGCACTAACTTACAAATAAAAATAAGGATAGGAAATCCCTAATTTTAAGGAATTTAGTGAATAAAAAGATAATATACTGATGATATTTGACGGAGATTTTTACTTTTGAAACTGATGATTTTTAAGATCGCAAAAATGTAGAATAAACTTTGCTGATTCCTAGAAACACATAGATAAGCACACCGCTTCATGAGCAACGAAGCCGAAGCACTAGGCTTACTTACAATACAACGAAATGATCAATGAACTTTACATTAAAAAAGAATTCCAGTCTTGATCTGATGAAAGATCTAAAAACTTACACCTTCCTGATGATATCGCGGGTAAGATAAATATAATTAAACATACAAAACGTCGCCACCGCCCCGAAAGTATGCCACAAAAAGTGGGTTCCGAAGCTGAACCATTCCCATTTATCAGCGATACGGAAAGTCAGTGCAAAAACAAACGACAGCACTGCAAAGCCTACCCATTTGCCAGCTTTCCATTGGGTATACATCAAATACCTGAGTACCGAGAAAACTACAAATGAGGCCATGATAGCATAATTGACGTTGATAAAAAGGGAAGGATTATCGATCAGAATCCAGTTTCTTAAAGCAAACATCAGAGCGACATATCCCAGAACCATTACAGCAGCATAGTACCATCTGGTGCTTTGCGCTACAAAATAAAACCCGGCAGACAGGCATAATAGCATAATCGGAAGCCAGTCCATCATAATAAATACCGGCCATTGTCTGAAAGAATGGTAAACCGTTCCCCCAATGGCACCGATATATAATAAAACCAGGCAGTAGGTTAAAAAAGGATATTCTTTGAAGTTACCTTTCAGCTTGATGGTCCAGAAAATGGCTATGGCTAAAAACAATAAGGCTGTTAATGCATTGAAAGGCTCAGGGAACAACTGAGTCATATCTGTTTCTTTATATAACAGGCCTCCATCCGGAGGTATCGGGTTTATCGGCATTGTCTTTTTTATATTATATGGATAGGCCTGTTTAAGATGTAAAATACAAACACAAGCCATTTTTTCTAAACATGAGTAAATCATACACTTACTTCTTCTAAATATAGAAAAAATTATGGCATCATCTATCTGCGTGCCCAATTTATATTTTATTGCAACTGCCCTCCTACTCCATCAAAAGAAGCCAAAGCTGAAACTGTTATCAATTCTTTTGCTGATCAAATAGCTGCCGGTAAATGCTTTTTCAGGGAAGCATTTATTCGCAGCACAAAACTAATAAACCTCTGTGGTGCTTTTGATTATGGAGTTCTTTGCAGTTCTTCAGGTATTTTTAATTAAGATTTGTTTTCAAAATTTTAAGTTTTTTTTAAATACCACATCTTTGCAGATATGCCGTTTGAGGCACAGCACTTGCAAAGTTCATAGTACCAATTTAAAATATAAAAATATGAACAACGAGAAAACAGTTTCAGTATTGAATGATTTACTGAACATTACCAACGACAGAATTCAGGGATTTTCAAAAGTGGAAGACAAAGTATGGGATGAGTATCCGCAGCTAAGGGCAGATTATGATACCATGGTAGCCCAATCTCACAAGATGAAAAACGAATTGAGCAATCTGATTACGGAAAGAGGCGGCACACCGGATCAATCGGGATCTACTGCAGGAGCTATCCACAGAGCATGGATTGATGTTAAAAATTCTTTTGCTGCAGATACAGCCGGCTCTACGTTAGGAAATGTTGTATATGGTGAAAGTGCTGCTATAGATGCGTATCAGGATGCATTAGACAGCGGTGATCTTTGCCCGGAAAGTTCCAGAGTGGTACTGGATCAGCTTCATCAGCTTAAGGCTTCTCATGATAAATTTGAAGTTCTTGAAGATTTAAAGAAGTAGATATCCTCTTTCTCATGGGGGAAGTTTTTATTTAATCATCACACAACAATCGAACATTGTCATCGGAGGTCATAAACCTTCCGACACTTAACACAAAAAACAGTAATATGTCAAAGAAAATCGCAATACTGGCCACACATGGCTTTGAAGAGAGTGAATTAAGCTCACCTAAAGAATATCTGGAACAACAGGGATGGACCGCCCATATCGTAAGTCCTGAACCGGGAAGCATTAAAGCCTGGGCAGAAAAAGACTGGGGAAAGGAATATCCTGTAGATCAAACGCTGGACAATGCAGCTGCTTCAGATTATGATGCGCTGGTATTACCGGGAGGCGTTATTAATCCCGATCAGCTGAGAACCAATGAAAAAGCACTCACTTTTGTAAAGGATTTTTTTGCTCAGCATAAACCTGTAGCAGCCATTTGCCATGGACCGCAGGTACTGATCAACGCGGATGTGGTAGAAGGCCGGAATCTGACTTCCGTCAACTCCATCAGCCAGGATTTAAAAAATGCAGGCGCACGCTGGGAAGACAGCGAGGTGGTAGTAGATGAGGGACTTGTTACGAGCAGAACACCAAAAGATCTTCCTGCCTTTAATGCCAAAATGGTAGAAGAGATCAGGGAAGGAAAACATAAGGAACAAACGCTCTAAAACTAAAAAAGTCTGGTTCTGCCAGACTTTTTTCTTCGCTCCAAATTTGATAAGAGCTATGTAAATACTTAAAAAGTACCACATTTCTCTCCTATGGCAAAAAATTTGTACCTATTTAAATCCAAATCACAATCGTATGAACAATATAGTAAAAATTACATTGGCTCTTGCAGCAGGAAGTTCTTTGCTTTATCTGGGCCTGCGAAAAAAAAGCAAGAAAAGCAAAGTATATCTTGCTCCTGACGGAAATACTTATAAAGAAAACCAGATTTACCGTACTTATGATAATAAGCTTTATAAGAACGGCAAGGAGTTCCATTATTCCATGCCACAGTTAGAGGATGATCAGTCTTTCAATAAAAATTACAGTACGGTTACTGATACTGTTTATTCCAACTATAAAACCGATCACAAAAGCACCCAATATCACCATAAAGGTGTAAGGCATCAATAAAACGAGGCCGCTAACTATACACTACATCACAACACTAACCACAAAAAAATAATAGTATGAGAAATTTATTATGGCTTGTTGCAGTCATCTGCATCGCAGTCTGGCTACTTGGAATGCTTGGTATCATTCCCGGTATGGACACAGGAAGTTTAATCCACACCCTTTTGGTGGTTGCCATTATTGTCGTTCTGATCAATATTTTTACCGGCAGAAAGCCTCTTAATTAAAAACAAAAAAATCAGAGTAGAAAAACCATCTACTCTGATTAATATTTAATAGCAATTACATAAAGACCATCTACGAATGATCTACCGGACAGAAAGTAAAGTTGAGTCTTATTTGATTCTTTTTGTTGAAACTGTCTGTCATCATTGGGAATCCATATATTTTTTCAGGTCTGAAATAGTTTTGATTTTAAGTTCATCAGCCTGTTTCCTCCGCATCATCAAAGCATATGCATTATTAAAACCAAGTGGCTGCAGCCATTCAATTCCGTACTGTTTCCGGAATTCCCGGTTAACATACTCCAGCGTTTTTTCCGGGCTCTTAGACACTTCTTCTATCGTTTTTGCCGAAGGTTTCAGCAAAACCAGCAGTCCGGTTCCTGTGTATTCAGGATACACATCAATGGCGTCATTCATCAGAGCATCAAAGCAGATTTTCGTTCCGCCAAGCCCTGTTTTTGTTTCTACTTTATAATCTGTGTAACCTTCAATGAGCATTTTGTACATTTCAGCTAAAATATATTGCTCACCAAAAATTTTGGATCCGATTTTTATGGTTTGGGAATTTCCTTTGCGTGGATCTTTATATAAATTTGTTTTCATTAAAAAATCTTTAGCAATTTTTTCGGGAGTCTGTTTAAGATAATCGGCTTTGTAATTCAGTTCAGTCATGATAGAATCATTGAATTTACCTGCCAAAAGGTTCAGTGTTTTTTCCAGTCCGGGAAGTTTTTCCAATGTTTTTGTTTTGATCACCGGGGCCGCAAAATAAGGAGGAAAAATCTTTTTGTCATCTTCCAGAACATACAAATCAAAAGCTTTGATCCTTCCATCTGTTGAATATCCGCTGATGAGGTCCAGCTCTTTTTCGTAGGCTGCTTTGTACATAATGGCATCGCTTACAACCAGTGGATGTGCATCAAGCCCATATACCGAACGTAGTCCCAGATTTCCGTCCTGCCGGCCCATAAACTCAGGGGTAAAACCTGCCTTAATCTTATGGTTTGAAACAAAAGTTAAAAGATAAATAATCCCGATAAATGCCAAAACAGCCGGAATGATATATTTTAATTTCTTTACAGACTGATAGCTTAATTTCTGTAAAACGGCAATGGTCTGATCTAAAAGAACAGCCAGTAAAGCGGCGGGAATTGCGCCGGCCAGAATCATATTGGTGTTATTGAGGGAAATTCCGCCAAAAATAAATTCACCCAAACCGCCTGCCGCCACAAATGAAGCTAAAGTTGCCACCCCAACATTGATCACCGCTGCCGTCCTGATTCCTGCAATAATAATCGGCATAGCCAAAGGAAGCTGAACTTTGAAAAGCAGATGTTTTCTATTCATTCCCATTGCTTTTGCAGCTTCTGTTACCGCCGGATCTACTTCCGTTATTCCGGTGTACGTATTCCTGATGATCGGTAAAAGAGCGTAGATCAGCAATGCAACAATGGCCGGAACTGCTCCAATCCCGAAAACAGGAATCATAAAACCAAGCAAAGCAATACTGGGAATGGTCTGTAAAATTCCTGCCATTCCTAAAACAGAACCTGATAATTTTCTTTTTCGGGCAATGAGAATCCCTAAAGGCACCCCGATTATGATGGCCAGAAACAGAGATAAAAAAGTGAGTCCCAGATGCTGTACAACCTGAGTAAGCAGTTTTTCATGCTGCTCTGTGATAAACTGCCAAAAACTTTGTTCGCTCATACAGTCTGGAATTTTCGGTATTCACTAAAGGCTTTCACCAGATTTTCGTACTCTGCGGAAAGCAAAGTATCTGCACTCAACTGTTGCAAAGCATCCCAAACACTCGTATGGTCTGAAAACTGAAGTTCTTCATAAAAGCGGCTGCCTTCAATCAGAGAGTTCAGATCTTTCAGTCTGCCTACTTTGTATTCCAGTAAAAGCCGGTTTTTAGCAAAAAAATTCTTAACAAAATCATTTTTAGGCTGATACAACATTTCTCCCGGAGTTCCTGACTGAATAATTTTCCCCTGATCCATCAGGCAGATTTTATGACCTAAATCGAAGGCTTCCTGAACATCGTGGGTCACCAGAATAATGGTTTTATTTTTAAGTTCTTCGAGTGATTTGAATTCTGAATGAATATCACTTTTGGTAATATTGTCCAGCGCTCCGAACGGCTCGTCCATCAGCAAGACAGGGGCATCGGCAATCAAAGCCCTGGCAATTCCCACTCTTTGCTGCTGTCCGCCGCTTAATTCGTTGGGAAACCGTGTAAGCACGTTTTCAGAGAGATGGAGTTTGTGTAATAATTCAAGGGTTCTTTGGGTTGTCTTTTTTTTATTCCATTTCAGCAAATCGGGAATAACTGCTATATTCTGTTGTATGGTATAATGGGGGAACAACCCGGAATGCTGCATGACAAATCCAATTCCCATGCGAAGCTCTTCCACTTTTTGGGAAAGAATATTCTTGCCATCAATCAAAATAGTTCCGGAATCTACTTCGATGAGGCGGTTTATCATTTTCAGCATGGTGGTTTTTCCGCAGCCGCTTGTTCCCAGAAGCACCAGAATTTCCTTATCATTGGCCTGAAAGGAAATACCATCAACTGCTTTTTTTCCGTTAAAACTTTTTGAAACCGATTGAACTGTAATCATAGGCAAAATTATTGTGCAAGTCTGATTCCGGTGAACTGCCACTGTAAATGAGTCGGGAAAAAGTTCCGGTAGGTATTTCTGCTGTGTCCCGGCGGAGTGGCCACCGAAGCACCACGAAGCACCATCTGATTCACCATGAATTTTCCGTTATACTCTCCTACTGCTCCAGCTTCTTTTGTATATCCCGGATAAGGAAGATAAGCGGAATTCGTCCATTCCCAGCAGCTTCCCCAGTTGAAACAGGCTGATGCAGCTTCCCATTCAGCTTCGGTTGGCAGGCGTTTTCCTTTCCATGAAGCAAAGGCAGAAGCTTCGAAAAAACTGATATGACAGACCGCTTCCTCTAAATCGATTTCCTGTAAGCCGTTTAAAGTATAGTTCATCCACTTCCCATCAATGAAATGCCAGTATAAAGGGGATTTAACACTATTTTGCTTTACCCAGTCCCAACCCTCGGCGTGCCAGTGTCTGAAATCTTCATAGCCTCCGGCTTCCATAAATTCTACATATTCTTTATTGGACACTAATTGACTGCTAATTTTAAAATCATTCAGATATACCTTGTGCCTACCCAGCTCATTATCAAAACAGAACCCTTCCCCTTTAAAACCGATTTCATAAATTCCTTCTGAAAAACTGATCATTTCTGAATTTCCGGCAGTTTCTTTTTTTGAATTCTTTTCTTTTTTATAAGCAGGAAATAAAGGATTATGTCCTAAAATGTATTTGATATCTGTAAGTAACAATTCCTGATGCTGCTGTTCGTGGTTTAAGCCTAATTCCAGCAGGGATTCCAATGGTTGTGTAAGATATCCGCTCTGAAGAAATTCATCCATCTTTTGATCCACATATTCGCGGTATTTAAAAACATCCGAAACAGAGGGACGGCTCAGGTTTCCCCTGTCGGTGCGGATAACACGGGCACCGATGGTTTCGTAATAACTGTTGAACACAAAATTATACTGAGGATCAAAAACTTCATACCCTGGAAAATTGGACTGTAAAATAAAAGTTTCAAAAAACCAGGTGGTATGTCCCAAATGCCATTTCGGAGGACTCACATCTACTACGGGCTGAACTACATAGTCTTCAATTTCCAGAGGACTGCAAATTTCAACGGAACGATTTCTGACTTCAAAGTATTTCTTAACCCTGTCTTTATGAGGATTTGCCTTTACAGGTAATGCATCTTTTTTCATAAAAAATCTTTTTAAATTATACCATCCAGATAGAATCTACAAACCAGTTTTTAGAATCTTTAATTTCAGCAAGAATATGAAAACCCGAGTCGCCAGCCAGTTTTCTGATATCCTGTTCAGAAAATTTCCGGGAGATCTCCATATCAATCAATTCATCTTTTTTAAAGGTAAACAAACAGTTTCCTATATGAACTTCCTGATCACAAAGACTTACCAGAAAACTTCTGCAATCTCCTGAAACCGGGTCGTAATTTTGATAATGCTGGAAATTTTCCACCTTGAAATCTGCTTGCAGTTCGCGGTTGATTCTTGTAAGAAGATTTAGATTGAATGAAGCGGTAATTCCCGCAGGATCGTTGTAAGCAGCAAGAATGGTGTGCGGATTTTTCTTGAGGTCAAATCCTACAAGAAACAGATCCCCGGAATTCAGTTTTCTTTTCACTTCACTGCAGAAATGTGCAGCTTCCTCGCTTTCCATATTGCCTATATTTCCGCCTAAGAAAAAAACTACTTTTTTCCTTTTTGAAATCCCGGTGGCTTTATCAAGCATATCAAAATACTCTCCTTCCAACGGTAAAACTTTCAGTTCAGGCAGGCTCTTTTTGAGGTTTTCCTGCAAAACAGAAAGAATATTTCCTGAAATATCAATAGGCATATAGGTGAAGTTTGTTCCTTTCTCTACTAAATTTCTGAGAAGGTATGATGATTTCATCGCATCGCCAGCGCCTAATTCTATCAGATCAAAAGATTCATTAATATTGGAAATTGCTTTTACAAGTTCCTCTGTTTTATTTTGAAATATATCCAGTTCACAATTGGTAAGATAATATTCCGGCATCGCCATGATCTGCTGGAAGAGATGATCGCCTGTTTTGTCGTAAAAATATTTTGAAGATAATTTTTTCGGATGAGCGGACAATCCTTTTAAAATGTCCGAACCGAAATTATCGGCACCGTCATTTTTAAAATGACAATTCTGTTTTAACTGTACATTCATAGTTTATATTCTGTTTGGTCGTTCATTGAGTACAACTATCTTGCCGACACCGGATCACTTTCCGCATATCTGTAAGCTTCTTCAATTCATATAATTAAAGATAGGTTTTATTTGCGGTTTTAATGTACCACATCTCACCTTATTGAGAAAATTATCAATATTGCCGGGTAATTTTATTAGACTGTATTGTTTTATAAAACATCATATTCTTAAAAAACACCGGTAGTTCTGCAAGTAAAAACTTTAGTAAAAAATAGCCTATACATTGGATAATTATAAGTTTTTAACCTTTCCGGAAGTCTTTAAATGATTACATTAGCAAAGAATTAAAATGTGCTGAGATTTCTATGAAAAAAATATTCTGTGTAATGCTTCTTTCGATGGTACAGCCTATTATGGCGCAAACCAGACTGGAAAAAGCAATTACCAATCTTGAAGATCATTACGAGCAGGAGAAAGTATATGTACTTACCGACAAATCACAATATGCAGCGGGCGATAAAATCTGGTTTAAAAGTTTTGTATTTAACGGTTATAACCGATCGCCACTCTCTACTACCCTATTTGTAGAGCTTTACAATGCCAATAAAAAATTAATCGACTGGAAAACTGTACTTCTTACGAATGGGGAAGGCAGCGGGGATTTTCAACTGAAAGAAGATCTCCCGGAACAGGTTTATTTTGTGAGAGCCTACACTCCTTATATGACCAATTTCAATGAAGATTTCCAGATTGTCAAAACCATTCCGGTTTACAATCCGAACTCTGCGGAATCATTGGTTATTGCAAAAAATTCCGACTGGTCTGCCAAAGTATTTCCGGAAGGCGGAACTTTCATTAACGGCACCTCTACCAAATTTGCTGTAAGGTTATCGGGTAATTCTTCCCTCCCGGAAAGCTGGTCCGGAAAGATAATTGATATTCAAGCTCCCAACACTCCTGTTACTACATTTAAATCTTTTGATAAAAATGTGGCTTCCTTTAAAATAACTCCGGTATCAGGAAAAAAGTACCAGGCCATTATTCAGGATAATAAAGGAAAAAGCCAGACCATTGATCTGCCGCAAGCTGCAGACAGCGGTCTTAGTATAGAGGTTGTAAGTTCCAAAGAAGGGATAAAATACAACATAAAGGGTATTCATCTGAAACAACAGCTTCAGGGTTATAAAGTTGTAGGACTCATCAACAACCATCTTGCTTACAGAGCCAATATCAACCATCTGACGAGTGATGTATCAAGCCTCATTCCTACAAAAGTAAGTAATGGTGCGAATGGTATTTTACAGTTGGTTATTTTTGATGAACAGGACAATATCGTGGCAAAAAGGCTTTGCTTTATAAAACCTGCTGATCTAAAAATTGAGAAAGCAGAAATAATAGGACAAAGCTTAAAACCAACGCCAAGAGCATTCAATAGTATTGATCTTTCCCCTGAGTCTTATTTTAAACATTACACAGTTTTAGTGAGTGAAGATGACGGTAGCCAGACTCCTGAAGAGGAAAATATTCTGAGCGGACTTTGGCTGACGGGAGACTTTACAACAAGAATAGACAGCCCGGCGCAATATTTCTCTAAAAATGCCAACACCGAAGCTCTGGACGCCCTGCTTATTTCAGAAAACTGGAAAAGATTCGACTGGAATTCTGTACTCAGCGGAGCGGCACCCACCATTAAAACACAGTCTCAGCAATATCTTTCCTACAGGGTGAAACCTATTAAAAATAATGCCCTGATGATCAATTCGGCGGTCAATTTACTATCAAAATCGGGAGAAAATCAGCCCGTATTCGGTCAGTTCAAAACAGATCAGAATGGGTATATCTATTTAAACAACCTCAATAATGATGAACCGCTGGAGATCTCGGCCTTTGTGAATTCAGAAAATAAAGAATCGGGAAATGATGATTTGTTTGTTACCATAGAACCGTTAGTAACTCCTTCCCCATTTACAGGTAATTTCCCGGCAACCCCATACACATTGGTAAAAACCGACAAAAATAAAAGCCTGCCTCCAACCATTTCCAGAGCGATCAACACTCAGAAAAATACTAAAAAGAAAGAGAGTAATGATATACAAATCCAGGCAGTAGCTTTGGTAGGAAAAAAGAAAGATCCGAAAGCAGAGCTGGATAAACAACTGTCCAGCGGCATGTTCAGTTCTGTCAATTCTACAGTATTTGATTTCGTTAATGAAGACCAGCATATTTCAGGATCAAGCAATATTTTAGACTGGCTGCAGGGAAGAGCTGCCGGCCTGACATTTCAGAAAAACAACTCAGGAGCAAGCGTTCCTTATATCCGCGGGCAGCAGGCTAAGCTCTATTTGGATGAAATACAGACCGACCCTACTATGATTAGCAATCTTCCGGTTAATAATATTGCGATGGTAAAGATCATTAAAGGATCCGGATTAATAGGTGATGCCGTAGCCATCTATACCATGAAGGGGAATATGAAATCTAAAAGCAATGAAAAAGAATTGAAGAAGAACAATGTATCAATTATCAAAGGATATGATAAACCTTCAGAATTCCCTATTGAAATGATCGATGACGATGCTCCGGAAAAAATTGAAAATGATACGCGTGAGACACTGTACTGGAATCCTAATTTATTTGACAGTGATTATGTTCCGCCAAGAATTAAATTCTTTAACAACGACAGCGCCAAACAATTTAAAGTGTTGATCATAAGCTTTGATGAAGATGATAATATTCTTTATGATAAGCAGGTTCTAAAATAAAAAGTAGAGAGACTATCCCGGTCTCTCTATTTTTATTTTGAAGAAAAAAATCAGAAATCATAGTAGCCATAAAGATACCGCTACGTTTCTCAGTTTTATACTAGTCTACTACAAACTACCATTTTGTAATAGAAAAAAACTTGTAAATCTTTACGTTAAACGAAAGTTCTCTAAAGTATTTATTGGTAAGCTTAAAGTTTCTCCTCACAGCCTCGAATATACTTTCGTGTTAAGCATTATAAATCAAAGATTCTGAAAACAACATTTTAAAATAATAACAAAACCCTTTTCTGTTTTTCTGAAAAGGGTTTTCTAGTTTTGAAGCTGAAAGGAAATTATGAAGTTAACCGGAACAGCTGCTTATATTTATTAAAAAATGGTGTTATAACTGTAATATCTTTAAGATACTTATTACAAAGGTGTACAAACAACAGACATTGTAGCTTCCATCTGTCTGTACGATCCACCTTTATTACATTGGCTGTATGCATAAAACTGTTCACCTGCATTTAGTATAAAAACAGCAGTAATATTGGTGTATCCATCGCCTAAATAATTAGATCCGTAATGCTGGGTTAGCTTGCCACCCGAAATATTCCTTACCCCAACGGTTACTCCTCTGTAATGGCTTTCCTCTACTGTCCCTGCAGGAACCTGGTCGAAGTGTGCGGTGATGTTTATGGTGTATAATCCTGTTTTGGTTGCCTGAAAGGTACCGTTATCTATTCTTGTAAGATAAGCGTTATTAGAAAGGTAGGTATTTTCAAACCACATGATGGCAGAGGAACCATCTGCAGATTTTACTGAAGGCCCTGTTCTTGTAGCAACCAAAGCACTGGCCGGTGTTGTGATATCTACTTTTTTAGCAACCCCGTTAGTATCTAATGCCATTAACATGTCTGTGCTGTTCATTGTGGATGACGGGACACCTCTGAATCTTACATTTCCGTCTACATCAAGCTTTTGTGTAGGAGACATTGCATAGTTGGTATCATAACGTCCTATTCCCATAGATCCGTATTCGTTAATTACAACAGCCGGCCGGTCACTGGTAGAAAGTGTAAGAGCTGAAGAATTGGTTGAGCCGTCTCCCCAGTAATTGGCTTTTATCCCTGCCAATGGGTAATTAGCCCCAAAAATCTTTCCGTTAAAGGATAGTTTTCCAAGCTCTGTTCCGGCAGACAGGTTATTCCCTGCTGTTCTTTCCAGATTAATTAATGGAGAACTATTGGTTGACTGAACTTTCAACTGATTACTATCAGGATTTCCGTTTTCTTTTATATGCAGCGCTGTATCAGGGGAAGCAGTCCCTATTCCTACTCTTCCATTGTCTTTAATGACAAAATCAGTGTTTGAAGATCTGGCAGTTCCGGTAGAAGATGCTCCTAATTTTACCATTGTGTTGGCGGGATCATCTATGAAAGCATCGGTTGTAGGATCCCCTGCGGCGATAGTTCCCGAGTTCAGTTTTTGCCAGCGGTTCAGGTTGCTGTCAAAATAAAAATATCCGGTGCTGGTTACTTCAGTTGTCTGCCCGCCGGGAGCCGTATCAGCAGCTGTTACATACACCAATGCTCCCTGCTGTTTTTGGGTATATGTTTTTGCTCTGAGTTGTGCTCCTGTAATTCTGGGTGCAATAATACCATCGAATACATTTGTAGATGTGGGCTTACCTACTACATCCAGGCTAGCCTGAGGATCTGGTGTATTAATACCTACTTGAGAGAATACCTGAAGGCTTAATAGTAAGCCTCCAAGCAATAGAAATTTTTTTTTCATTATTTGATCATTTTGTTGGCGTAAATGTAAGTAGATGTGAAATGACAACAACAATATTTGCATACATCAATGATACACCTCCAATAAATTTAACATACAGCAATAGTGCATTTATCCTCTATATACGTTGTATAAACGGGTGGACTTTTTTCATCAGAATATTCTATTCCACTATCTTCTGCACGCAGAAATATCCCCGTCAAGGTTTAAAACCTTGACAGCGATTCCAACATAAGCCTTTTTCTGTGGAAATTATACTGCACAGGAAAACCGTACTTTCTTTCTTCACTTTGGCCCTGCTACTATATGAAGCTTTTTGCATAGTAAGTAAGAATCTTCAAAAAAAACATCATCTTTCAAAAGAAACTCCCAAATATTCCGTTTAATTCTTAAATTTGGCTTATGCGAAAGAATTTTTATTTCATCCTTATATTATGCACGCTTACCAGCTGCTATACCTATCAGGTAAAAAAGCCAGCGGATCCGGCTGCCAACAATAATCAGGCTTCTAAAAAAAATACCGTTGCAGCGAATAATACTTCTGCAGAAATGGCGGGTACAAACCCTGCATCCCAGAGTCTGAACGCCCAACCTGCACCTGTGAATATTCAGGAGAAACTGGCTGCCGGTAAAAATGTTAAAATTGAAGTCGACAGCAAAAGTTATAAAGTCATTGTCGACCGATGGGAAGGAGACAGTCTGGTAGTACACCCGGTTCGTAATGCTAAAAAAAATCTGAAATTCCATAAGAACCAGATCAATAGTGAGAGAATTGCAGAAAAACGCTTTTCACAGCCTATTGCTGATATTCTTACCGTTACGGCTTATGCAGCCATTGGTGTTGGAATCTATCTTTTGGTCAAATAGTTTTTAAAACTTTAATACAATACAATCTAACAAAATAGACTGCCTTGTTGAGACAGTCTATTTTTATGATCTATTTTTGGGTTGGTTATGGCCAGATCACTCCGGATTGTTTAGGACTTGTCCAGGGTTTTCCTGCAGGGCTTGTACCCGGATGGGCGGCAAGACATTCGCTGACCCACGTAGCCCCCACAGCATGCGATTTTACTTTTTTCACAGAACAATAGGTCGTTCCGAAGTTATCTTTATACAGCTGATAGTTAGGATAGGCACCTTTAGCGACTAACTCTTCATCATTAAGAAGCTCAACATCATACTCACTTCCGCAGGATAATCCACAATAGCACCAAGAACCCACGCTATGGAATCTCTATTATTACCTGCTACCAGACTTGGCGGAGGGCTGAGTGTGATCTTGATCGTAGATTTTGACTGATCCACAGAAAACGAAGAAGAATAGGTAGATTCTTTAACACTTGCCAAAGGAATTCCCAAAAAAGAAAGCGTAGCAGAAGAAGACTGTTCAAAGGTTTTCTGAATGCTTTTATAATCTTCACCTGTTACGGTGATTTCTACTGTAGGATAATTGGAAATGGCCACTCCGTTCAACAAACCGAAAGGTCCTTCAGGTCCGAATTTCATTCCCGGATCCGGAGAAAATTTGTATCCTGAGATATGTTTTTCTTCCTCTTTATCTCTGCTGTTGATCTGTGCTTTACGGATAGGATCGAACCATGCCCAGTACATATTGCTGGCTATATTAAAATCTTTTGGTCCAAAGTTTACAAGGGTAACTCCTGTAAACATCATGGATATTTTGATGGAGTTTTTGCTTGTCGCAATATTTTCACTAAAATAGTTGGCATTGCCTCCAATTCCTAAGGTAAAGAAATCAAAGATAGGAATAGAAAAACCCGTTTTCCCCTCAACGGAAACACGGAAACGGCTATCAGATTCACGGCTTACTTCCATATCAATCTGTGCGGTTTGAGATGTATTTTTAAGACCATTTAAAATCTGGTCAAGCGGAGTGGTCACCTCAAAAGCCGGTAAGATACTGTCATCATTCAGGAGCAGTCCGCCATTTTCTTTTTTAGGATTCTGTACATTTTTTAAGGCTTTGGATAAGTATCCGTTATTCATTGTTACATTGTTCTGCAAAGATATGGTGGCACCCAGCGCATCCAGATAACTGGCCAATACAGGGATAATAGGTTTTCCGCTAGCCGGTGTCTTATTCAGTAAGGCATCGAGGTTATCACTTTTCTGAATCTGGTATAAAGTAGTAGCAGGATTCGCCCATTCTGTAGCAATTTTATCCATAATGATATCGATAGGCTGCATGGTATCGGTAGCCGGAGGAAGCGTATTATAAGCAGCTACCCAGGCGTTAAGCAATGCCATTTGCTGATCTGTAGCTCTTGTATGGGCATCATTCAGTACAGCTGTATCTTCTAATGATAGAGAATAATTGACTTTTGAGAAAGCATCAATAAAATAATTGGTAAATACCTGATCCAGCTGCACGGGTTCAGTACTGGCTCTAAGGTTGGAAGAGATCCAGTCATACGTTTTCTTGTTAAACTTCAGATTAGACGGATCCTGCCAGTAGTAAGGAAAATTTCCTTTACCGTTGATGGTGATCGCCGAGAGCTCTGTACTTAAAACACTTGCTAGAATATCATTGGCTCTGTCTTTCAATTCTGTAATAATTTGTGATGCTTCTACAAACGGAGCAACATTTTCTGGATTTTTCATGATAATAATATTGGGTATGGTTCCTACTCTTTTACTGGCTTTTCGGATGCTGCCGTTGTTCAGGGTTTCGAAGCTTCTTTTGAACATAACAAAGTAACGTCGAAAAAGAGCGGGATCTCAGAGTATAAATTTCCGATTTTGAAGCCAGGTATTTGTACTGTACCCTATAGGCATTTGTACGTATAAAAAATAATAACGCTAACCGCCAGCCTTTGTGGAAGCCCGTATCATCAGTGAAAAAACAAACCACAAAAGGTTTAAACACTTAAGTAGATTTAGAGTATATCTGGTGCATAATCAGTCCACATAAGTTTAAAAAATCTTTGATTTTGATTTCCGTCTGGAATGCTGTACATCAAAAGGAAAAAGAATACGTGAGAATTGTCCGAGAAAAGTTTAAAAAGTAACAAATACATCTGTTAAAATGATAAATCGCATTATTGAAGGTCAATAATGCGATCTTGCTTATTCAGGAAAAATCTGTTTAGTTTAACTTCTGATTTGTTTTCTTAACAAAATCATTCCATTGCTGGTTCAAATAAGTTATTGCTTTCTTTTTTTCACCATCATTCATAGAAGAATAATTAATAGAATTGAAAACCAGTTTTTTCAGGGCTTTCACATCCAGCTCCCAATACACCTGTGTTACCCAGAAATCATAGCTGAGACCGGTATATCCATAGACAGAAGGGTCATCACTGCTGATAGAACACTGTACTCCGTTACTTAATAAAACTCTTGCCGGATGATTTCTCAGATCACTTACATATCCTAAGATCTGATTACTGATCGGGCTTACCTCAACCAGCTTGTTTTGTTTTCTGATCTGATCCATGGTTTTCGGAAAATAGATGAGATTCAGTCCGTGACCGATTCTTTTATTATTGAGCGGTGCTACATCCAGAACATTTGTATTCAACCTAGAATTGCTTTCTCCGGCATGAAGGAAAAGTGGCAGCTCCACCTTATACTTTGCACTAAGTTCATTCATTTTTGCCCAGCTTTTTTCAAAAAAACTGATATGATGACCTGCTGCTTCATCCGCTACAAGGTCAAAACCTGAGATCATATCCGGAAATTCTTTCTTCATTTCAAATGCTGATTCCAGCTGTTTCCCGATGCTTTCATTATCCAGGAATTTAAAACTTGAATAGATCAGTTTCAGGGTGAACTGCGGATCTGACTGGTGTATAACTTTAAGAATGTCCTGCAGATCTGTGATAGAAGTTTCCAAAGAATATTTTCCATGCTGAAAATCATAAAGTTCATCAAAGATATATCTGATTTCAACGTGCTGTACTTTGTCTTTTATCAAATCCTGAAATCCTTTCAGATAATATGCTTTAAAGAAAGGACGGTACGGAAGCAGCAAACTGATACGTTTAAAACGTTTTTCAAATTCAATCCAATAATCTGTGTAAGAGCAAAGGTTGTCTCGTCTCAATGTAAGAAGATCCTGCAGTTCTTTTTCAAAACCAGGGTTTGAAGTAAGCTTTTTATCAAGACTTACAAATCCGTCCGGAACTTTTCCTTTTTCAAAAAAAGCCAGCTGTCCGAAAATGTACTGATCATTATCTTTCTGATCGTAAACATAGCATTCCTGGTATTTTCTGGCCGTTGAAATAATCCATTTTACGTCTGTTATTCCACCGCTGTGGGTATGCAGCAAGCCTCCTTTTGGCATTGTCTGAAGAATTTCAAACAGCTTGCTGCTTTCTATTAATGGTTTTAATTCATTAAAAGAGCTGTTATATAAAGATATTTTCTTGGCTTCCGAATCACTGATAAACTGTTTACGAATCTGGAATAGTTTTTTATCCAAAGCTATTTCTTCGTCGGACAATTTTATATCAGCATCAAATGCCATTAATGCATTTTCTGTCTCTGATAATGCCAGATTCTGTTGATATACAGATTTTTCAGTCACTTTAGCCTGGCCCCAAAATAAGGGTGCTCCAAAAAGTGATATATAAATAAGGTATTTTTTCATCATAATAAATATTGGAGGAGTTTTTTGTACTATCGGTTATGCTTTAACCGTTAAAAGTAGCTTTTTACAGCAAAAATTGTGCAAAATAAAGCTAATTCAAAAATAATATTAAATTTTTTAAAACCTCCAAGTAATTATAATGAAATAAAAAGGATGTAACATCAATGCTGCAGACTTATATTGGTCAAAAATTATCTATGATCCCTTACTGGAAAGAGGTTCTGAACTGCGGAGGAGAAAGACTGGCATTATTTTTAAACAGCCCGGTAAAGGATTGTAATTGCTCACCCCTGATTCCTACCTTATTTCATTTATTTTTTTCAATGAAAAAACTTACTTTTTAACACTTTTTTAATCTTTAGCGGTTGCACCTATTTTGAAGTTTAATTACCTTTGTCTCTGGGATGCGGAAAAGATTTTATCAATATTTATACAGTTTGCTATTTGCGTTGCTTACCGTTTTAGGATGGTATTACGGGCAAATTCAGCAGTATATATCAACGGATATTTCTTCCGATCTTCATTTTACCACTGATCTTCTTGTTCACGAAAAAAAGAGCTTCAAAGACTCTTTTACATTTCTTAAAAATAATGAAGCTCATGATACTTACAATGTCAGCCATCCCCGGTACAATAAAATCAGAGCTAATCTTTCTGAAAACGACAATGAAAATGACGACAACGTAGAGACGTCCGGTTCTACCGAGCTTCTTGCCCTTTTCAAAGATGGTTTCTGGCATCTGATTTCAGGTTTCGTTACTACATTTCACAACAGACAAATCGCTGTTTCACTTGCCCAATCAGAACATTTAAAGACCTTACATGATGATCTGTACATCCAGTACAGGGTCATCCGACTGTGATTTTATACTAATTTTTTCGAAAACCTTATCCGCTTTCATCCTTTATTGTGAAAGCCGGTCACTCTATTTTTTCAATTATAAATTATATAAAACAATATATTATCATGGTCAAGAAAAGTCTCATGTATATCAACTTGTGCCTTATTCTCTTGTTTGTAAGCTGTCAATCTGAAAAAAAGGAAAAAACAGAAGCAGCCTCATTCAACGTAACAAGCCCGCTTATTAAAGATACTTTGGTGAACAAAGATTATGTTGCGCAAATCCGTTCTATTAATCATATTGAACTTCGGGCCCAGGAAAAAGGATACATTCAGTCTATTTATGTAGATGAAGGACAGTTTGTACAAAAAGGGCAGCTGCTGTTCAAAATCATGCCTAATCTTTATGAATCTGATGTAAACCGTGCCAAAGCGGAAACCCGATACGCACAAATCGAATATCAGAATACCAAAAATCTTTCTGACAAAAACATTGTTGCCCCTCAGGAAATGGCTATGGCTAAAGCAAGATATGAAAAAGCCCAGGCCGAACTTGCTTCAATGAATACCCATTTAAAATTTACCGAAATCCGTGCTCCTTTCAACGGAATTGTAGGAAAATTACACGTACGTAAAGGAAGCCTTGTAGATGAAGGCGAGCTTGTGACTGAGCTTTCCGACAACAGCAAAATGTGGGTATATTTCAATGTACCGGAAGCTGAATATCTTAATCAGATGGACGCAAAAAAAGATGACAATCCATTGCATGTACGTCTTAGAATGGCCAATGGCAAAGAGTTTACACAAGATGGTATTGTACAAACCATAGAGTCTGATTTTGACAATGAAACCGGAAATATCGCTTACAGGGCTACTTTTCCGAACCCGAAGGGACTGCTGAGATACGGAGAAACCGGAAACATCGTTATCACCTCTCCTTATGCCAATGCAATGATGATTCCACAGAAAGCAACTTTCGAAGAGCTGGAAAAGAAATATGTCTATGTGATCGGTAAAGATGGTAAAGTACATGCAAGAGAAATAAAAGTAGCTGCCGAATTACCGCATATTTATGTAGTGGCTTCAGGACTTGGAAAGGATGACAGAATCCTACTTGAGGGTCTTAGAATGGTACAGGAAAATCAAAAGATCAGTTCAAAATACCAAAAGCCTGAAAAAGTAATGTCGAACCTGGATCTGTACGCCGAGTAACCCAAAAGCAGCATTATGTTTAAAAAAGTAATACACCGACCGGTTTTCGCCATTGTAATATCGGTTGTGATCCTGTTTATGGGAGGTATCGCCATGAAGCAGCTTCCTACGGAACAGTTTCCAAAAATTGCCCCTACCACTGTAGCCGTTTCTATTGCCTATCCCGGCGCGAGTGCAGATGTATTGGTAAAATCATCTTTGATTACGATTGAAAATGCCATCAATGGAGTTCAGGGAATGCGTTACATCACCACCGATGCTACCAGTGCCGGGGAAGCTACCGTGAATGTTGTCTTTGATCCCGGAACCGATCCGAATGAGGCAGTCGTTCTGGTAAAAACCAGAGTGGACCAGGTAATGCCTTTATTACCGGAACTGGTACAGAAAGAAGGAGTTGTTGTCAACCCGATTCAGCCGAGTATGCTGATGTACGTAAACCTTTACAGTACGAATAAAAGTATGGATGAAAAATTCCTGTACAACTACTCTATGGTGAATATCATCCCGGAAATCAACCGTATCCACGGGATTGCAAAATCTCAGATCCTGGGTAGCCGAAGATATGCCATGCGTATCTGGCTGAACCCTGACCGTATGCGCGCTTATGACATCTCTGTAGATGAGGTGATGAAAGCTATTGGCGAACAGAGTATCATCGGACGCCCGGGAAGAATCGGGCAAAGTTCCGGTATTGCAGCACAGTCGCTGGAATATGTATTGACCTATAAAGGACAATATAATAAACCGGAAGAGTATGAAAATATCATTGTCCGTTCCAATGCAGAAGGTGAAAATGTAAAGCTGAAAGATATTGCCAAAGTAGAATTGGGAAGTGAGTTCTTTGATATTTATTCCAATCTTGACGGCCATCCTTCTGCCTCTATCGTTTTAAAACAGAATTACGGAAGTAACGCGAATGACGTGATCAGAGATGTGAAAGCGAAACTGGCAGAAATGAAAGGAAACTTCCCTCCGGGAGTTGATTATAAAATCAGTTATGACGTATCCCAGTTCCTTGATGCTTCTATTGAACAGGTGATACATACCTTAAGAGATGCATTTATTCTGGTGGCCATTGTGGTTTTCATTTTCCTTGGCGATTGGCGTTCTACGCTGATTCCTATTATTGCTGTACCGGTCTCTTTGATCGGAACTTTCTTTGTGATTCAGTTCTTTGGGTTAACCATCAACCTTGTTACCCTTTTTGCTTTGGTACTGGCGATCGGTATTGTGGTTGACAACGCGATTGTTGTCATTGAAGCTGTTCACGCCAAAATGGAAGATAGTAATATTTCGCCTTATAAAGCGGTAAAAGAAGTGATGGGTGAAATTGCGGGTGCTATTATTGCCATTACAGCTGTGATGGTAGCCGTGTTTATCCCTATTTCATTTATGACGGGTCCGGTGGGAACTTTCTACCGTCAGTTTTCGATTACCATGGCAAGCTCTATTGTGATTTCTGCAGTAGTAGCCCTTACGCTGACTCCGGTTTTGGCCGCAATGCTATTGAAAAACCACCATGGAAAGCCTAAAAAAGCCAATATTTTCACCAAAGCTTTAGATTCATTCAATAGCGGTTTTGATAAAGTAACCGGAAAATATGCTTCATTCCTTAGAAAAATCGTAAGCCGAAAGGTGGTAACATGGGGAATTCTGATCGCATTCTGTGCCGGAATTGTGATGATCAATAAGGTTCTTCCGGGCGGGTTTATCCCGAATGAAGACCAGGGAACTATCTATGCCATCATCCAGACTCCTCCGGGTTCTACCCTTGAGCAGACGAATAAGGTTTCCAGAACATTGCAGAAAATCTGTATGGGAGTAAACGGTGTGGAATCTGTATCATCCCTGGCAGGATATGAAATCATGACGGAAGGCCGTGGTTCGAATGCAGGAACCTGTCTGATCAACCTTAAAAGCTGGAACGACCGTGATCATTCTGTGAAGGAGATCATGGAAGAACTGGAAGAAAAATCAAAAGACCTTGGAGCTACCATTGAGTTCTTTGAACCACCGGCTGTACCGGGATTCGGATCTTCGGGAGGTTTCTCCATGAGATTGCTTGATCTGAACAGAACGACCGATTATCAGGAATTTGATAAAGCCAATAAAGATTTCATCGCACAGCTTAAAAAACGTAAGGAGCTTTCAGGAGTCTTCACCTTTTTTGCGGCTAATTATCCTCAGTATGAGCTGGTTTTTGATAATAATGCGGCGATGCAGAAAGGAGTTTCTATCGGAAAAGCGATGGACAACCTCAACATTCTGATTGGTAGTACCTATGAACAGGGCTTTATCCGTTTCGGACAGTTCTTTAAAGTCTATGTACAATCCTCTCCGGAATTCAGAAGACTTCCGACAGATATTATGAATCTGTATGTGAAAAACGACCGTGATGAAATGGTGCCTTATTCCGCATTTATGACGATGAAAAAGACACAGGGGCCTAATGAAATCACCCGTTACAACATGTACAATTCTGCGGCAATCCGCGGACTTCCGGCTGCAGGGTATACAACAGCGGATGCTATTCAGGCAATCAATGAAACAGCGGCTAAAACACTTCCTCACGGATATAAAGTGGCATGGGAAGGATTGTCTTATGATGAGGCCCAGCGTGGGAATGAAGCCATTTATGTCTTCCTTGTTGTTTTGGTATTTGTGTATCTGGTTCTGGCGGCTCAGTATGAAAGTTTTCTTATTCCGTTTGCGGTACTTTGTTCACTCCCAGTCGGAGTTTTCGGATCTTTCTTATTATTAAAGGCAATGGGACTTGAAAATGACATCTACGCACAGGTTGGATTGATCATGATTATCGGATTACTGGGTAAAAACGCAGTACTTATTGTAGAATTTGCCGTGAAAAGACGCCAGGCAGGAGATTCTATTCTTGAAGCTGCGGTAGAAGGCTCCAAAGCCCGTTTCAGACCGATCCTGATGACTTCTTTTGCCTTTATTGCAGGATTGGTTCCGCTTGTTTTTGCAAGAGGTGCGGGAGCAATCGGAAACCATACCATCGGGGCATCTTCACTGGGAGGAATGCTGATAGGAACGCTTTTCGGAGTGATTGTCATTCCGGGGCTCTACTACATATTCGCCAAGTGGTCTGATGGTAAAAAAATGATCAAAGACGAAGATGAATCTCCATTAAGCGAAGACATGATCCATTATGAATAAAAGAAAAATATATCAATATGCAGGTCTGGCAGTCGTTTTATTAAGTCTTACTGCCTGTAAACCTATAGAAATAGCACAACGTACTGAGAACAAAACTGTCCCTGAAAAATACGGTTCAGCAGAAAATGACACTATCAATACGGGAAAAATGAAATGGAATGAATATTTCAGTGATCCTCATCTTCAGGAGCTGATCAGTCAGGCCCTGCAGAATAATCAGGAACTGAATATTGTTCTTCAGGAAATTGAAATGTCTAAAAATGAAATCAAAGCCAGGAAAGGTGAATATCTTCCTTCTGTAGGTTTAAAAGCCGGAGCTGGCGTAGACAAAGTAAGCCGGTACACCAATATCGGAGCCATGGAGGCCAATACTGAAATAGAACCCGGCAGAGAAATGCCGGAACCTTTATTTGACTTTGGTGTTGGTGCCCAGGCACAGTGGGAAACCGATATCTGGGGAAAACTTCATAATGCTACAAGAGCACAGGTGCAAAGGTATCTTGCGAGCATTGAAGGAAAGAACTTCATGACCACTCATCTGATTTCTGAGATTGCCGATTCTTATTATGAGCTGCTGGCACTGGATAATGAGCTGGTCATTTTGAATCAGAATATCAAAATTCAGAATGATGCTTTGGAGATTATCAAAGAACTAAAAAAGAATGCGCGATCCAATGAACTGGCCGTACAGAGATTTGAAGCCCAGGTTCTGAAAACCCAGGGCATGCAGTATGACATCCAGCAGAAGATTGTTGAAACCGAGAATAAGATCAACTATCTGGTGGGTAGATTCCCCCAGCCTGTAGAAAGAAGTCAGGATTCTTTTGATTCTGTTGTTCCGCAAGCTGTGTATGGAGGAATTCCTTCTGAACTTTTGGAAAACCGTCCGGATATCAAACAGGCTGAATATGAACTGGCTGCTGCCAAGCTTGACATTAAAGTGGCCAAAGCAAGGTTCTACCCTTCTCTTGATCTTTCTGCAGGAGTCGGGTTACAGGCTTTTAATCCGCTGTATATCATCAAACCTCAGTCGTTCCTGTTCTCTCTTGCTGGAGAACTTACGGCTCCGCTGATTAACAGAAGAGCGATTAAGGCCGCCTATTATAATGCCAACGCGAAACAGATTCAGGCAGTGTATCATTATGAGCAGACTGTTCTGGGAGCTTATATTGAAGTAGCCAATCAGCTGTCTAAAATTCATAATCTGGAAAGCAGTGTGAATATCAAAACGAAGGAAGTAAATGCTTTAACAAAGTCTATAGACATTTCCAACGACCTGTTCAAATATGCCCGTGCTGATTATATGGAGGTTTTACTGACTCAAAGGGATGCCCTGGAATCAAGGTTTGAGCTTGTAGAAAAGAAAGTGAACCAACTTAAAGCGAGTGTTGCTGTTTACAGAGCGCTTGGCGGTGGTTGGGATCAGGCTCCGTTGGCAGTTCCGGATATTACCAAACAATAAATTCTTTTCAATCTTGTTTTTATAGGGGTCTGCCGTGAGGCAGGCTTCTTTTTTTAGATGATTTCTTTAATCTTTGGTAAACGGGCTAAAGACCGTTCCTATTGAATGTTTTTGTTTTTCCCACAGATCGCACAGATGGGCACAGATGTTTGAGTATATTTCTTCAATTCATAATTCATAATTCATAATTCATAATTCATAATTCATAATTCATAATTTATAATTCTATTCTAGCCCTGATAGCAGCGGTTACCCCGCAGCAGGAAGTGGATTCAGCCCTGTGCGAGGAGTATGAGCGGATAGCAGCATGAAGCTTCTAATGCTCAGCATGGTTTATCTCATATCCCCTTTTATAAGGGTTTGCCTTTTATTAAATTATTTTGACTCTAAGGTAAGGTGCTGATATTTTTTTGACTTTCACTTGCTAAAAATCTTTCTTCTCGCGGCTTAAAATTATTCATAGAATTAAAGAAACTTTGCGTTTTTCGTTTTCAAAAAACATATAATTTTCATGGAAACTAAATTATTAAAATATTCTGATTAAAATAACAGTATATCAATATTTGTGTTATTTCAGATTCCTGCCCTATCTTCTTTCAAATTCTCTGAGTTTGTGCTTCATCAGCTTGATTTCTTCGGATTGTGTTTTAAGAATATTTTTCTGCAGGGTAATCAGCTGCGGATCGGTAAGATGTGCCTTTTGAGACATTAAAATAGCTGCTGCATGATGAGGAATCATACTTTTGACAAACTGCCTGTCATCAACATTCATCTGTTCTCTGATTCCGAACCAGGAAAAAATACCTGATGTTACGGCAATGATCACGATAGTCCAATTTATGGCTTTGTTGGTATACATCTTTCGCATCACCCACAATTCTATGAGAAGCATCGCTGAAGTCATCAACAAAGCCATATATAGATTATTAATGTTCGAAATAAGATTCTTCAGGCTGTCTATCATCGCATACATAATGATATACATCGCGCAAAACATCACTACAGCCATCAACACAAATTGTCCGTACATTGCAGAGGAAGGACGTTTTGAATGCTTTTCAACTTCCATGGAAGAAGGTGCTCCATGCTTATGCTCTGTATTTTCCATAAAAAAGAAATTTAATTGATTATTGACATTTCTGAATAAGGTACCATCAGCATTTTTGAAGTATTACTCCTCATATAAATTCAAACCACCATTAAAAATACTGACTTTTATCTTACTGATTTATGTTTTCACTCATATTAATTGACAAAAATATTTACTTGTACAATCTGAGGAAAAAGATATATTCGGGAGCTCAAATCTTTAAAACAACCATTTAAAGATTCAATAAGAATTTTCTTATATCTCAATTTTTAGCAAAAAAAAAGTAATGACCAAAACACAATTATTTTTCACAGGTGTATTTTCTACGTTGTTATCTGTTGCCGCAGCAGCTCAGAAACAAGACGTGAATACTGGAGTTTCAAAGAAGCTGCAATAAAGAATGTAATTCTTACAGCTATAGCTTCTCATTGATATTTTTTATTGATTAATTCACAAAACCTCATTTTTAACATTTATTTTTAATAAATTTTTAATTTCATAACACCTGAGTAAATTTCACTCTGTTTCTCAACACCTTACACCAGATTTGAAATATAAACCTGGCTTATACAAAAATAACAGCACTGTCACAAAAGAGATTAAAACCCTGTGAATCACAACTCTTTACATAAACAATGAAGCCCATAACATCAGCAGATGATCTCTTATAAGTATTAAAAAAAAATGTTACTTTTGCTTTAACGAATTAAAATTGCTTTTTAGCTTTTTTATGAGTAAATTTATGTGCACCAAGTTATAAAACATTAAAATTCATTCCATGAGAAAAATAATTCTACTTATTACATGTATGTTCGGTATTTCAGTTTTCTCACAGATCAAAGTGTTGAAAAATGAAAGTTTGGTGGAAATTGGTAAAGATAATTCCGTTGGTCTCTATAAAAAGGAAGATAAATTTACAGTTAACTACCAGGATCTGAACACCAGCAACCTGAATACAATCCGATCTTTTTCATTCCAGAACCTTAATGGAGATGTTGCCGGGCTCTATAAACTGATTATGGATGGTTTTATTTCCACTCCAGAAGAAAATGTTATATTGGAACTGCCTAATGATATCATAGAGCTTCATTATGAAAAGAACTACGGGCAGCAGACCATGCAGTTTATTCAGGTGATCAACAAGAACCGGAAATACATTGGAAAATCACAGTTTTTAACCCAAAAACAGGTGGAGAAAATTTTTGGAAGAACGAATGGAAAGTATGCCATGTATGACAAACCTTCCAGCATAAACCCTTCGGCAGTAAAAGGAGCCACCAATACTGCTTCTACAGCAGCTCCGGCATCTGGCGGAGCCAAGAAAAAATCAAGAAAATAATTATATTTTATAAATATTGCGAAACTCATTCTATCGGATGAGTTTTTTTATTTTATTTTTGCAGAAAGACATTATAATTTATGCCGCTTCAGATAATCAATTTAACCAAAAAATTTGGTGAACAGACTGCTCTTGACAACATCAACATTTCTATTGATAAAAATGAGATCATCGGTCTTCTTGGCCCAAACGGTGCCGGAAAATCTACGCTGATGAAATCTATTGTCGGTGCGCTGAAAATTGATCAGGGAGAAATTATTTTTAATGGAATGAATATCTCAGACCATGAGATCGAAAGCAAAAAGAAAATCGGTTTTCTTCCTGAGAATAATCCGCTGTATCTGGAGATGTATGTGAAAGAATATCTTCAGTTTGTAGCCAATATCCACAAAATTTCCGAATCCAGAGTAGATGAAGTGATTGAACTCGTAGGAATTACTCCGGAAAAATCAAAAAAAATCGGACAGTTGTCTAAGGGATACAAGCAACGTGTAGGATTGGCACAAGCGATCATTCATCAGCCGGATCTGCTGATTCTGGATGAACCTACCAATGGTCTGGATCCTAACCAAATCATTGAAATCCGTAATGTGGTGAAACAGATCGGACAGCAAAAGACTGTTTTACTATCTACCCACATCATGCAGGAAGTGGAAGCACTGTGTTCAAGAGTCATTCTGATCCATAAAGGAAATATTCTTCAGGACTGCCCTATTGATGAATTCAAAGGGAAATTTGAAAGCCTGGAAGATGCTTTTGCAAGTTATACACAGAATTTTGAGATTAAACCTGAACATTAAATTAGGAGATCTATTTTGTAATTATGAATACAAAATTTACTTTTAAAGCTTTTTTACCAGCTTTATTGTTGATTGCCTGTTTATATATTATTATATCAATTATCCCCGGGATATTTATTACAAAAAATTATAATACTCCAGTATTTCCAAGAATATTTCTCCCAAGTATACTTTTTTTTTCGTATGTAGTACTCTTTGGAGAAGTAAGAACAAAATGTATCAAGATAACAATCAATAAAGATACTATTGTTGTAAGAAGATTTTTTGGACTTCTAACTAAAACTTATAAAACTCATGAAATTGAAGGTTGGAAGTTTAGCCATTTGACAGGTAAAGGAGGAACTTACGAATATCTTTACTTGTATAAAGAAGGAAATAAAGTTGTAAAAATATCACAATTCTATCATAAAAATTATTTTCAGATAAAAAATTACATTCAAGGAAATTTTAAGTACTTAGGTTATGAAAAGTTATCTTACACAGATGAGTTCAAAGAAATATTTAAATAATTATTTAATCTATTTTTAGCTTATACAAATTTATTATAATTAAAAAATCATTGTATAAACTTTACGCACTTGTTCTTAAAAAGAAAATTCAGCTGAAAAATGGCTCTATATTTGATAGAGTCTGAAATGTTAACCAATAACCACTCAATATGATAAAGCATATTTTATTAGGGACTTTCTGTTTAGCCCAGTTTTCTTTTGTTCAGGCTAAAGAAGTTCCCGCTCCGAAAACAGACGGTTTTATAACTTCTTCTGCCCTTCAGCAGGTACCGAAGACTGTTATTATTAAAACCAAAAAGTTCAAGATCAGAATCGACAAACAACCGAATGGAAAATACCTTTACCAGTCCTGGAATGCCAATGCAAAGATCACCGCTAAGCCAAGTATGATTATCAGTGATGGTGAGTTGATTCCTGACGGTACTGGAGGAAATTATTATATCGAATTCAGCAATGAAGGACACAGCTATCAGATCTGGAGAAATTACCTTACAGATTCTCCCAAAAAAGCACCTTACACGCTGGTTGTAAATGATGCGAATGATCGTGAAATTGTTCGCCAGGATGGCTATGTAGTGAAGAATTAAAGATGAAGATGGAGGTGAGAAGCTGGAAGTTGTTATCGTCTTTCTATAACTTCTCTTTAAGAACTCAAAACCGTTTTAAGCTTTTATAAAATAAAAATCCTGTATGATACAGGATTTTTTTATGTTCCGGATTGTCTTAATTCCGTAAAAAAACTACTTTCTTCGTAGCTATCTTTTGCTGCTTTGTAACCGATATTGAAAATCTCTTCCAACCTGTCTTTTCTTCGTTCAAAAGTCCCGTAAGACGATAGTTTCTGGGAAGAAATGAACCAGTCACAGTAATCAAATTTTATTTTTTCGATTCTGTAGGACAGAAGATCATAAGAACGGGAAACGATTGCTTTAATAGAGTTCAGATCTTTGATCTTTGCTTCATTGGGCGGAGATACAAATACACCGATCAGCTTATCACAGTCTTCTCTAATGATATCTGCGGGGAAGTTATTCAGTACTCCTCCGTCACAATACATTTCATCTCCAATGATGTAGGGAGTGGTGATTCCCGGAATGGAGCAAGAGGCAATAATAGCATCAACAATTTCAAAATCCTTATCAAAAATTTTCTGGGTACCTGCAACTAACTCTGTAGCTACGATTTTCACTTCGATATCAAGATCACCTAATTTCATTTCGTGGAAAATAGGTTTCAGGTAGTTTCTGAAGATCACTGAAGAAACCAGTCCCGGCTGATTGAACGTAAAGTGTTTCCAGTTGAAAAAATAGACAGAATTGAAGAATTCAAGGATTTCGTCCGGAGTTTTCCCGACAGCATGAAGACATCCTACAATAGATCCCGCACTGCAACAGGAAAGAATATCTATCTCAATACCTTTTTCCTGTAAGAATTTTAATACTCCTGCATGGGCGATTCCTTTGGTACCGCCTCCTGATAAAACAAGTCCTACTCTCTCAAAATTCATTGAATAAATGTAAGAAAACAGTCTGAAATAATTAAGTTAATTTTTATAAATATGTTAATTTTAAAATTATTTTAAGAAAAACGACTGTAATCACATCAAAATTCAATCAAACAGCTTTAAATCCTTAAGCGGCCTGACCTTATAATCTGCTATTAAAACCCATACTTTTCAAAATTAATGTAAAAATGACCATGCAGATATTAAAATATATCCTATAGTTTTTTACTTTTATTAAATCATTTTTTTTTAAATGGTCCTGGTAAAACCCATCGTTTAAAGTGAACAATAATAATGACTTAAAAGACCTTGCCAAATTATTTCTGAAGCTCGGGATCATTGGATTTGGAGGCCCTGCTGCCCATATCGCAATGATGCAAAAAGAAGTAGTGGCTGAAAAAAAGTGGCTGACAGATCAGGAATTTCTGGATCTTGTTGGAGCTGCCAATCTTATTCCTGGTCCTAACAGTACTGAAATGGCAATCCATATAGGACGTGAAAGAGCAGGCTGGAAAGGACTGATAGTTGCCGGGCTTTGTTTTATATTTCCTGCGGTTATTATTACAGGTATCTTTGCATGGCTATACAAAGAATATGGCCGGCTTCCCGAAGTATCTCCCGTTATTTGTGGAATAAAACCTGCCATTATAGCAATTATAATAGGTGCTGCATTCCCACTGGCAAAAAAATCAGTAAAAACTTTCCCATTAGCGGCTGTGGGAGGAATTGTTCTCCTATGCTCTTTGTTAAAAATCAATGAAATAGTTTTAATGTTCGGAGCCGGATTTTTAATATTGATAATAGAGTATCAAAGAAATAAAAAACTGAACAATTTTATTTTTATCAGTCCACTTCAGTTTTTACTATCCAACACTTCTTCCCTGCTCAATTTAAAATTATTCTGGATCTTTCTGAAAATCGGAGCCATATTATACGGCAGCGGATATGTTTTATTCGCCTTTCTGGATACAGAGCTTGTTTCAAGAGGGATTATTACCCGTCAGGAACTTATAGATGCTATCGCCGTAGGCCAGTTTACTCCGGGGCCTGTGTTTTCTTCAGTGACATTTATCGGATATCAGATTAATGGACTTTCAGGGGCTTTGGTATCTACTTTAGCCATATTCCTTCCTTCTTTTATATTTGTTGCTTTGTCGGGTCCTTTCGTAAATAAAATGAGAAATTCTGCAACATTTTCTTCTTTTCTTAACGGCGTAAATGTGGCATCTGTAGCTCTCATTCTGTCTGTATGCATCACTATGGGAATTGACAGCATTACCGACTGGAAAACAACTCTTATCGCCTGTATAAGTATAGCTGTTGTATTCGGATTAAAAAAAATAAACAGTGCTTTTGTTGTTATCGGAGGAGCACTACTAGGTTTTTTACTAAGCTTTTTATCCTGAAAAATACTAATGAGTATACTTTCACAGATAAAAATCTTTGGTTGTATGTGTATTAAACTTAACCGGTTTTTGAAACCTGTCAGGTTATTTTTACCTGTTTAAAGAATCAATTGCCAGCCTTACACGCTATTGAAGAATCTAAATAATAATAAACTCAATTTGGAACGATTGGTTTAAATTGTATATTTGCAGTATGCCAAGAAATAAAGAATTCGACTATACGGAAAAACTGGAACTAGCCCGTAATCTCTTTTGGGAAAAGGGATATCACGCTACCTCAATGCACGATATTGTAGATGCTATGAAGCTGAACAGAAGCAGTATTTATGATACCTATGGTAATAAACATGATTTGTTTTTAAAATGCTTATCCAATTATTCTGATTTCAAAGAAAATCAATATTACCTGGCGTTACAAGCAAAAAATGAAGGTATAACCGCGCTTGAAAACATTATCCGTGATGTTGTTGAACAAACTGTAACTGATAATAAAGCATGCCTTACGGTGAAAACCATTTTCGAAATTGTTCCGGAAGATCAGGAAGCCAGGCAGCTTATTTTACAAAGCGGCAAATCTTTACTGGCTATTTTAGAAAAAGCAATATTACAGGCTCAGGAAGATGGAAATATCAAAAGTACAACTTCAGCTCAGATTATTGCCCGCTATATATTATCTTCTTTCAGCAGTTTCTGGAGCCATTATAACCTGACCCAAAATAAAAAGGAAGTAATGGAAATGGTTGATTTTTTAATAGATCAAATTAAGAAATAATTTTTTTTATCAAATTCTGGAACGATCGGTTTAAATAAAAAAAATGAAGAACAATATCATAATAACAGCTACTTTTCTGATATTCATAAACAGTACCCATATGAAAGCTCAGGAAAGGCCAGCAATACAACAACAAAAAAATATGAACAATACAGATCTTGCGACACTTCGCAAAAACAAAGTCAAAACGTATTTCAAAAAAGTGGATGAAGGGCAATTTGACGAAGAATATTTTAATCTCTATACAGATGATGTAGAAATATATTATCCTAAATTCGGGTTTGAAAAGGGAAAAAATGGAATCGCAAATTTTGGAAAAGTAATGGGTGCCCATCTTCAAAGCCTCAGCCATGATATTGATAATTTTAAATATGTAATTTCTGACCATAGTATTGTGGTAGAAGGGACAGAAAGGGGAATTACAAGATCCGGAAAGGAGTGGCCTGATCATAAGATTTCTTATGGTAAATTCTGCAATGTTTTTGAATTCGAAGATGAATTTATCAAACGTGTACATGTGTATGTAGATCCTGATTTTACTTCAGAAGATGCAGATAGAGTAAATATCTTTAAAAATCCATCGTTGGCTATCAACAAAGAATCTCTAAAAACAACAAAAGAGGTGATAGATGAATTTTTTGCTTTACAATCCGGAAAAAAGGAAGGAAATATTTTAGATTTATTTTCTGATCATGCAGACTGGGACTTACCCGGAAATAAACAAAAATTTCCGTGGACAGGTAAAAGGCAAACCAAGAAGGAAATAGAAGAGTTTTTTAAAGAATTATACTCAAATGTCAAACCCGAAAAATTTGAAATTGACTTTATAGCTGTTAATGGTGAAAATGCCACTGCTGCCGGACATCTGTCTTCAAAAATTTTAAAATTCAACAAGATATTTACTACTGAATTTGTTGTGATTTTTAAAGTAGTGAATGGTAAAATTGTGAAATATCATTTTCTGGAGGATAGCTATAAACTTAATGAAGAAATGCAGTCCGAAGCTATTAATGTGCAATAGAGATTTACAAAGTTATTATTACTTTCACTAAAAAAACCCGGAAAATCCGGGTTTTTATTATATATAAGATGCTGTATTTCAGATTAAATGTGAATCACTTCACCGTAAGCAGCAGCTGCAGCTTCCATAATCGCTTCAGAAACTGTTGGGTGCGGGTGAATAGACTTGATGATCTCATGACCTGTAGTTTCCAGTTTTCTGGCTACAACAGCTTCAGCAACCATATCAGTTACCCCTTCACCGATCATGTGGCAGCCTAACCACTCACCATATTTAGCATCGAAAATCACTTTGATAAATCCGTCCGTGTTTCCGTTTGCAGTAGCTTTACCACTTGCAGAAAGAGGGAATTTACCAACTTTGATTTCGTATCCTTTTTCTTTAGCCTGCTTTTCAGTAAGACCTACAGAAGCTACTTCAGGGTGGCAGTAAGTACATCCAGGGATATTACCATAGTCGATTTTCTCAACATGCATTCCTTTGATTTTTTCCACACAAGTAATTCCTTCTGCAGAAGCTACGTGAGCTAATGCCTGAGTTGGGATAATATCTCCGATCGCATAGTAACCAGGTACTGAAGTTTCGTACCACTCGTTTACCAATACTCTTCCTTTATCTGTCTGGATTCCTACTTCTTCTAATCCGATGTTCTCAATATTAGCAGCAATACCTACAGCAGATAATAAGATATCAGCTTCAAGGGTGATGTTTCCGTTAGCTGTTTTCACAGTAGCTTTTACACCTTCACCACTTGTATCAACACTTTCTACAGAAGCGTTTGTCATGATTTCGATTCCTGTCTTCTTCAGAGATTTCTCCAAGTGTTTAGAGATTTCTTCATCCTCTACCGGTACGATGTTTGGCATGAATTCAACAATGGTTACTTTAGTTCCCATTGTGTTATAGAAATCAGCAAATTCTACCCCGATTGCTCCGGAACCTACAACGATCATAGATTTTGGCTGCTCAGGAAGAGATAATGCCTGTCTGTATCCGATTACTTTTTTACCATCCTGTGGTAAGTTTGGTAATTCTCTTGAACGGGCTCCTGTAGCGATAATGATATGAGTTCCTGTATATTCAGTTACTTTACCTTCTTTATCTGTAACAGAAACTTTTTTACCTTTCTGTACTTTTGCAGTACCAAGAATTACGTCAATCTTATTCTTTTTCATCAAGAATTCGATTCCTTTGCTCATTTTGCTGGCAACACCACGGCTTCTCTGAATTACATTCGGGAATTCAAAGCTTGCCTCCACTTTATTCAAACCATAATCTTCAGCATGGTTGATATAATGAAAAACCTGAGCAGATTTCAATAAAGCTTTAGTTGGAATACATCCCCAGTTAAGGCAGATTCCTCCTAAATTTTCTTTCTCGATAATTGCGGTTTTGAAACCTAATTGCGCTGCTCTGATCGCAGTAACATATCCACCAGGACCACTTCCAATGACAATAATATCGTAATTCATTACTTTAAAAATTTTTATGCGAATTTAAGGAAAAATATTGGATGTTTTATGTTTCTTCAAACTGATCTTAAAATGCACCAATAAAGCTGTTTTCATTCAATTTTCAACAAAGAAAGAGAATACACGATGTATTCTCTTTCAATAAACTTTCCTTACGTTGAAAACTTTTCAAAACTTTACGGATAAAAAAATGGTTTTACCATTTTAAAAACTGCAAAAATACTGTATTATCTTGCCTGTCTAAGCAATCGTTTTTCAGCTGCATATCTTTCATTCAAGGCTTTCATCTGATCTCTCTTCATCTTTTTGGTCGCAAGCGGGTGATTAAGGATCAGTTTTTTTTCAGTATTGTATTTTTTGGTAAGCTCTTGCATTTTAATATTGACCAACTCACTTTTTGAAGGATGCGGAGGTACTGGCGGATGTTTCTGGGCAGCAACATTCATGGATAAACCTAATAACAATACTGTTGAAATTAATAACTTTTTCATAATGTTCATATTTTTGAATGTTTTCAATTAAACCAATATCATTTAATGAAATTCATTCCGGTTCACGATAAATCTTACATATATCATACCAAGATTTTTTAAAGAAAGCATAGTATGTATCTCCAGGAGATGATTCCGCTTAAAATAATGTATATTGAGAAATGTCTGTTTCCGAACATTGATTGATATTAAAATCTTAATGATTTATTTAAAAAACATTTAAAATATTAATTATCAAATAATTTTCAGATGTTTTTTTTTATATTTTTGTGTTAATTAAATTATGCAATATGAGAAAATACATTTCGATCCTTTTATTGGCTGCTGTTCCCTTAACTGCGCAAGTAGGCATTAATACAACAACACCTAACAGTACACTTGCTGTAAACGGTTCTCTTAGGGCTGGCTATACTCAGATTACTGCTACAACGTATAATATACTGGCTACTGATCATTATATTACCTATAACGGAACTGCAGATGCTACCTTTACCCTTCCTGTGATCGGAACCGGGACCACCAGTTTTACAGGAAGAATTTATAAGATTAAGAACATTTCTCCCAATGCTATTACATTACAGGCTTCCAGTGGAAATACTTTAAGAATAGACAATACTCCTGTTGCTTCTTTTGTAATCCCTACTGGAGCATATGCCGAAGTAGTAAACAACAGTAATACTTCCGGAGGAACATGGGATTTATCTTTTACAGTTCTTCCAAAACCAAGCAATGTAGAAATTTATGGTACACAGCTTTTCATTCCTCCTCATGCCCTTGGAACAGCAGCCCTTGCGGACTGGACCAATCATGCTAATGCAGGCTATGATTCAGGTACTGCAACAGACAGGTGGTGGATTGTGAGCAAAACATCTGTGGACAGAGCCCAGACTGCTTCCTACTCCAATGCCAGCAGAATGACCCTTGTGTATGAATATCAGGGTACTCCTTTCAATGTTACCAATATGTATCCTATTCTTACCGCAGGAAACAACTCAAGTTTCCCGGATGTGTTTACAGCATCTTTTGTAAGTCTGGCCAATAGCGGTACTGGCGGTAAAACCAGGCTTACCGTATCTGTTGCCCGTGTAGACTTTATCGGTACGAATGGTGTAACAACCAATAACAGTAACTGGGCAGGAACATTCTTACTGAACGTTTTACTGGCCAGAAAATACTAGACAATCTCAATAATAGATACAAAAAAGAGCAGAAATTTCTGCTCTTTTTTATGGTCATAAAACTTCAATATTTTGTTTTAAGGGAAGGTTCTTCGATGAATTACCGATCATAATTCTGTAGGTTCCTTTTTCTACAGCCCATTCCATTTTTTCATTTAAAAACTGTAATTGCTTTACAGGAACTTCTATAGTGATTGATTTTGATTCTCCTGGTTTTAGTTCTACTTTCTGAAATCCTTTCAATTCAATAACCGGTCTTGAAACGGAAGCCAGCACGTCTTTCACATACAGCTGAACGACTTCACTTCCGGCTTTTGAACCTGTATTTTTCACCTTGACTTCAGCAACAATGGTTTCATTTTCAGAATACTGAGTTTTGCTCAACTGAAGGTCAGAAATTTCAAAAGTAGTATAGCTTAATCCGAAACCAAAGGGATATAACGGTTCTCCGCTCAGGTCATGGTAATCATTTCCTCTTCCTGTCGGGTGATGATTATAGGTTAAAGGTAACTGACCTTCCTGAACCGGAAAAGTGACAGGCAGTTTTCCGGATGGATTTTCAGCTCCGAAAAGTGTTTTTGCCACCGCATTTCCGCCTTCTTCTCCCGGATACCAAATATCCAGGATCGCTCCTACTTTATCTTTCCATGATGTTGTTTTGATGGCAGAACCTCCTACTAAAACAACGGCAATCGGTTTATTTAATTTTGAAACTTCATGAATAAATGCTTCCTGATTTCCAGGTAAGCTTAGTGATGATCTGTCCTGAAATTCACCTTCATGAATTCCGGCCGTAATAAGGATATAGTCTGCTTTTCGGGCAAGATCCAAAGCTTCTTTAACATCTTTCTGATAATCATATAAACCATAGTTCCAGATCAATTCCAGATTGGCTTCGCCTCGATTTTCATGAAATTCGATCTTTATATCATATTTTTTCCCTTTTACAAAATCTACATCCACTGTTTTGGTAGAATAGCTCAGCTTTTCCCACTGATCAATCACTAATTTTCCATCCAGGTATAATCTGAAACCATCATTCCCACGTAAGCCTATCTGATATTTTCCGGAATTGGGAGCTTCCAGTTTTCCGGTCCAGCGGATACTGTAATTGTCAGACTGCAATTTTTCCGGATCAGGAGAATATAAAGTCCATTTGAAACTGAGGTTTTCATCCTGCCTTCCAAAAGCCGGATTGCCTATTAAATTGGTATTGGCAAAATAGAATCCTGTTAATCCTTTTTTGTTTTCAGAGGACAGATATTCCTTTGAAATTGTGGTGAAGTCTTTTACATTCCAGTCAATTCCTTTTGAATATATAATTTCGGTCTCTGTATTTTTCACATAGTTTTTAAGGCCATCCAGGATATTTACTTTTTTGTTTCCAGGCCCTGAGTAACCTCCTAATCTTGCATCCACAGCATCTGTTCCTACCACCAGAATCTTTTTAACATTCGTGGGAACAGGTAGCGTTTGGTTATTGTTCTGAAGTAAAACAAAAGACTCTGCTGCTGCTTTTTCTGCCAAAGGTTTGTGATTGAGTTTTTTTAATTCTTCAATTTCCTTAGCAGAAACATAAGGGTTTTCAAATAATCCAAGTTCAAATTTGGCTCTCAATACTCTTGATACGGCATCATCTATTCTTTCTTTTGAAATTCTCCCATCCAAAAACGGTGGAATGAAGAGCTGATAATGTTTGTAGTCGGTTTGAAAAATCACGTCAAGCCCTGCATTGATGGCCTGTGCAGACGCATCATCATAGTCTTTTGCCGTAAAATGCAGAACATTGGCGCCTCCTACTGCACTGGCATCACTGATAACAAAGCCTTTGAAATTCCAGTCTTTTTTCAATTTTTCCGTTAACAGCCAATGGTTTGCAGTTGAAGGTCTTCCATCAAGCAAATTATAGGAAGTCATCACTGAGCAGCTTTTTCCTTGGGTAAAAGCATTATGAAAAGGAATCAAATGGGTTTCTTCCAGATACCTTTTGCTCCAGTGAATCGGGTATGAATCTCTCCCTCCTTCTCCTACATTGGCCAAAAAGTGTTTGGGAGTGGTAATAATCCCCATCTTTTCAAAGGAAGTGACAAAACTTACGCCCATTACGGATGTCAAAAATGGATCTTCACCATAAGTTTCCTCTGTTCTTCCCCATCTGACATCATTGGCAAGGTTGACTACAGGTGTCAGAATCTGGCGGATTCCTCTCAGTTTTGATTCTTTTGCAATCGCTGTTGAAACCCTGGTCATTAATTCGGGATTAAAAGTAGCAGCCAGACCAATAGCCTGCGGAAAAGCCGTAGCACCTTCCCGAACCAACCCGTGTAAAGCTTCATCAAAAGGGATGATTGGAATTCCCAATCGTGATTCTTCCACAAAATATTTCTGAATGGCATTGATCTTTTTCACAAGTATCTCTGCATTTTCACTGGCATTGTATTTCAGCAGTTGTCCTGCTTCTCCGCCTCCCTGACTTCCTGCGCTTACCTGCAATCCGAAAATTCCGTGGGAATACTGTCCTTTCGGAACGTTATCTAGATCTCCGGGAATCATAAAACACTGCCAGAATTTTTCCTCCGGGGTCATTCTCTGCAACAGATCCTGAACTCTGGCTTCAACGGGCTGCTTGGGATCTTTATATAAAGGTTTTTGAGCAGAGATAAATACTGAGCTCAACAAGAAAATTCCTAAAATTTCAAATCGAAGTTTAAAACACATCTAAAGAATAATTTAGTTTAAAATTTGTTCTTTTACCTTGATGCAAAAGAACCAAAAGTTCAAGACCTGGAACTCTCCGCTAAAAATAAAATCTGTTCTCTAAAAATTCTAAAACTCGCGCGAATTTGATGTTAGTTTTTCTCTTCAACAGTTATCTCGCGCTCAAACAGTAGAGTTTTCTTAACGTTCTCAGACTTTATTCTCTTAACGCTCCGATTTCCTATGTCACTTTAATATAAAAAATGAGTCACAAATTCAACTATTGCAGTATTTGAATGACAGTTGAATATTTTAACTGAGCTCTTTCTTTCGGTAAATTAATTTCAATTGAATTCCCTGATTTTTTCCATTGAATTTTGTTTGATAATCCTAAAATTTTCAAAGATTTTGGTTTAAAATTTTCCGGAACTGTAAAAATTAATGTTGATGGAGACTCATAGTTTGTTTTTTCATCCAAGTGAAAAACATTTACTGTTTTTCCATCTTTGCTTTGTGTATAATAAAAATTTCCGTCATGATAAGGCGCAATGCTTCTGGTTGCAAAAACAGCGGACTGATTTTTCTCCATCCAACCTGAAATTTGCTGTAATCTTTCATAAACTACCGGATCATAATCTCCGTTAGGTCCGGGCGCAATATTCATAAGGTAATTTCCTCCTCTTGAAATGATTTTAACCAATGTTTCAATGATCTTTTGAGAGGTTTTATAGTTGTCATTGGGAACGTAAGAAAAGGACTCTCCCATAGTGATGCAGCTTTCCCAGGGAATGGAAAGCGCGTGTTCCGGAACTGCCTGCTCAGGAGTGACATAGTTCTCCCATTTTCCGGAAACGGTACGGTCTACAATGATCATTCCCGGCTGATTTTTTCTTGCCATTGTCCCTATTTTATCCATATCAATATCCTGCTCTACTTTAATGGTACGCTGCCATTCTACTTTAGGGTCTATCGTATGAAAAGGACGTACCCAGCCGCCATCCAGCCAAAGAATATCAACTTTCCCATAATTGGAAGTAATTTCATTCAGCTGATTGAAAGTGAATTTTTTAAAGTTCTCCCATCTTTCCGGGTATTTCTTTGGATCGTAATTGACATTTCTGTCTTTGGGCGGAAAATAAGACCACCAGTAATCATCGGAATGCCAATCAGGCTTTGAGAAATAAGCTCCTATTTTAAATCCTTCTTTTCGGAAAGTATTGAAAATTTCTTTCGTCACATCAGATTTTGGATTTTTTGAAAAAGGGGTCTTGGGAGATGTAATTTTATAATCTGATTGTTGGGTATCAAACATGGCGAAACCATCGTGATGCTTGGTGGTAAAAACCACATATTTCATTCCGGCATTTTTTACTGCATCAGCCCATTTCTTAGGATTGAACTGAGTTGGATTGAATGTTGTCTGAAGATTTTCATAATTCTTCACATATTCGTAATAAGATTTCCCGTGTTCAGGTTTTCTCTGTGTCCACGATTCATCTTCCGGGCATAAGCTCCAGCTTTCAACAATCCCCCACTGGCTGTAGGTTCCCCAATGCATAAACAGTCCGAATTTCATATCCTGCCACTGCTCAAGATTCTGGACAACCAATGGGTCTGTAGGCTTCTGATAACCTTCTGATACATTATGAGCTTGTGAAAAAGCAATTGAACTTATTAAAAAGGATGAAAGAAAAAAGGGTTTTATTTTGGATATAGCCAGCATAGGGAATAGTTTTCTGCTAATTTAATTATCCTTTGGGAAACCCGCAAACATTAGGATTCCAAGAGATTAAGAATCGCTTCATCAAATGTGGGATATGAAAAGTGAAATCCGTTTTTTATAAGTTTTTCAGGGTAAACGTTTCTGCTTTTTAATAATAATTCTGTTTCTGTATTCAGGAATAGGGAGGCTATTTCCAACTGCCACACAGGAGCATTGAGTCCAAAAGGAACTTTTATTTTATGTCTTAGTTTTTTCATCATATTTTCATTGGAAAGAGGATCCGGAGCAGTTATATTCACTGTTCCTGAAAGATTCTCATCCTGAATAATCCAATCCACTGCTTTACAGAAATCTTCGATATGAATCCAGCTTACCATCTGGTTTCCTCTTCCCTGTTTTCCACCTAACCCCAGTTTTGTAATCATTTTCAGTTTTGGAAAAGCACCGCCATTATTTCCAAGGACAATAGAAGTACGAAGGGCAACTTTTCGTATTTCTTCATTTTTAACTGCAAAAAATTCTTTCTCCCAGCTTTTGCAGATATTCATAGAAAAATCGTCTCCGATAATTCCGTTTTCTTCTGTATTTAAGTTATTTTCAGAGTGAACATAAATGGTTGCAGAACTTGCATTCAGCCATATTTTTGGTTTTTCAGAACATTCATCTACTGCTTTCTGTAATATTTTTGTACTGTTGATTCTTGAAGAATAGATCTCCTGTTTATTTTTTTCATGATACCGGCAGTCTACAGATTTCCCCGTAAGATTGATCAGAACATCGGCATTTTCAAGGCTGTTTTTCCATTCTCCTATTGTTCGGGCATCCCAATAGATTTCGTTTTTACGTTGAGGATTGCGGGTAAAAATATAGACATGATGTCCTTTTTCTGTAAAGTATTTTTCTAAGTTTTCACCGAGAAATCCGGTGCCTCCGGCTATGATGATTTTCATTGTTTTGAAGTTTAAAGTTTTGAGTTCAATGTTTAAGGTTTTCCCACAGATTTCGCAGATTTTCACAGATGATTATGTTGTATTTTCCTTGTGCTTATTTGTGAAAGTATTGGTGATATTTGTGTTTAAAATAATTTGTAGCAACTATTATTGGAAAGTGTTTTTTTCCCACAGATGACACAGATTTTCACAGATGTTTATGAATAAACAAGATATTTTAATCTCTTCATTTTTCAGCTGATGCATTTCTTGGTTTTGACCTGAATTTCGCAGCCTTCGGCAAGCATTACCGATAGAGGTTTCTGATGATTCAGGCATGCAAAATCATTGCCGTATATTTTTTGAAAATCTACCTCCAGCTCATATTCTTTTATGCTGTAGCATTCCCATTTCGGATGACATACTTCGTATTCGGAGGTTGTATTTTCCTTTTTTGTAAAGCCAAAATAGTGTTCTGTGATAAATTCAAATTCTGAGTTTTCCTCCATTGGTTTTGCTGTATTTCCAGCCTTAATCTGAATAGAATGCCAGTTTTTATCTTTCCATGAATAACGGATCAGCAGTTCATCCTCTCCTTTTTCCATCTGATTTTTCATCTTCATCGTGTGATAGTTTTCCTTGTAAACAGCATTGGCGACCAGGCTTAATGCAGGTTTGGGAACAATTTCTTTGATAAACACCACTCCTCTTTTCCAGATGCCTTTTTCTTTTTTCTTGACGTAAAACCTTAGATTCACTTCTTCAAAATTCCGGTGAAAGGGAATAGGAAGGCCTAACAGCCTGGTATTTAAAAACATAAATCCCACCAAGCTTACATAGCATCTGCCTTTATAAAAATCGAGCTCTGTTCCTTTTGGAAGATAGGGCAGCAAAACTTCAGGATTGATTTCGTAATTGATGATGGCCAACTTTCGCCATTCTGCTTTTAAAAAGTTCATAACGTTGTTTTTAAGGTTAAAAAATCGCAATCCCGTCACGGACAGAAGATTCTGCAATAGTTTTGATCATTTCATTTCTTCTGAGTAAAAATTTCCTTAGATATCCTTTAAGAAAAATTGAGTTAAATAATTTCCCTAAAATACCCAGCGGAGATTCAAACTCGAAAATATCTGTCATCAGGGTATTCCCATTTACGGATTTAAAAATATGTCGGTGGCGCATGGATTTGAAGGCTCCTTCCTGCATAACATCAATAAACTGAAACGGTTTTTCCATGCTGATAATTTTCGTGGTGAGATTTTGATAAACTCCCAGATGTTTTGCCCGCCAGGTTACGGTTTCGTTTTCTTCAATCAATCCAGAGGTACGTCCTCCAATGGCTTTTTCATGAGACTTAGAAGTGGATTGCTGATGCAGATCGATATTTCTTGCCAGATCAAAAACATAGTGAATATCTGCTTTAATGACTGTGTTTAAATAGATGGTTGACATTTTTAAAACGTTTTGGCTTGTTATATTTTATTTCCAAGTGGCCAGAAAAATGATTGTTAGCGCTGTTATTCTAAATAATATCCATGAAATGGTAGGAAGAAAATTTAGCTTTAGTATTCTACATCTCCTGATATGTTCCACAAACATGATCAATACTACAATTCCAAAATAGATCATATAAAAAACAGGAGCAAAACTGGTCATCAGCGCAGGAATTAACAGTAAAGTTCCGATTAACGAAACAGTCATCATATTTCCGAGATAATCCCAGATTTTATCTTTGACATAAGCTTTTAAAAAGATAATCTGCCAAAGGATCTGGCCAAAGCAAACGGCAAATTCTCTCACGAAATTCCTCTCTAAATTCAAGTTCAGTTTACCGGAAAATATACTTAGGATACATGCTGAAAAAATAACAACAAAACTGATGTATGCCATTCTGTATTTCAGATTAAAATCTGGAACACAGGATTGTTCTGTATAGTCTTTTGAGGAAGGAATGATCTGTTTCCTGTTATAAGAAACGAAAGAATACAGTTTTTGAAAAAACCAATACAGAGGTTCTGTCCGTGCAATTTTTGCCAACAATGGAAAAGAGTTTCCAATGATGAGGAGCAGACTGTCTAATCCGTAAACGACTTCATTTTTGTTGTGATCTACCAGAGCAATTTCATTTTTCGCACGGTTGAAGTCTATCAGGATTTTATTTCTCAATGTGATTTCTGTAAAGGCTTCTCTTCCATCTGCATCCAGCATTCCGCATTTAGTAAAACCTTTGGAGTAGAGATTGCACATAGGACATTCATTGTCGTAGATTAATGTGTGGTTTTTGAGCGTTTTCATAATTGTGATTGATAAGGTTGATAAATAGTATAACAGTCATAAACATACGCCACTGCCATCACAGGACTATATAAAAGAGCGGCCATTAAAACATATCCAAAAAAATCATTGATGTGTTTCTCTGTAAACAAGATGGTTACAATAATCCAGACCGGTACTATTACAATTCCATACGCGATATACAATGCTGACTTTTTTGTTTTGAAAAACAGTTTGATCAGGAAACTTACCAATTGAGGAATTCCTACTATAAAATAAAACAGAACAAATCCAGACAAACCACCCAATATAAAAGCCTGAGGCCCAATTATTATAAAGAATAACTGAATGTAATAATCATATTTTGCAAATGTTTTCATGGCAGCAATGGTTTTAAAGTGATCCTTTTCTTCTGAAATAAATAATCAGGAATAAGTGAATGATTAAATTTTTCATAATTATTATTAATTTTATATTTTCAGTAATTTTTGAAAATTATATTGAAATAAAAAAGGATTTTCACCCTCTTTATTTTTATTTCAACAGATTGGTAATCTTCCCTACCAGCCAGTGGTCATCACTTTTTATCGCCAGATCCATGATGTTATTGATTTTTCCGGTGACAGAACTGAAATCATTCATCAGCTTGATAAATTCCTGCGCTTCTTCCGAATCTTTATCCTCAATATTTTTTAACTCTTCAAGAAAGGAAATCACAGGTTCAATCTCTCTTTTTCTTCTTTCTTTGGTAATTTGTTTGAACAGATACCAGACATCTTTTTCAGCTACAAAATATTCTTTACGGTCGCCTTTTACAAATTCCTTTTTTACGATGCCCCAGTCTATCAAAGCACGTAGATTCATATTGGCATTTCCTCTTGAAATCTCCAGTTGTTCCATGACTTCATCTGTAGAAAGAGGTTTTCCGCTCGCCAGAAGCAATGCATGCACCTGTGCCATCGTACGGTTGATTCCCCAATTGGTAGCAAAGGTTCCCCAGGTCTGAATGTATTTTTCTTTGGCTTCTGAAAGTTGCATCTTGTTTCCTTTTTTAATTTCTGTAACAAATGTAATTATATTTTTTGAATTTTCAATAATTTTTGAAAATTAATTTAAGGTTATTTCTTTTAAAAAGATTTTTAATGATCCTTGCCAAGGTTTAAAACCTTGACAAGGATCAATAGATGTCTGTTTCAGTTTATAAAAATTAAGGTTCAATACTGGTTGTAATCCCTTGGTTCCAATATTTTGCTTCCGGCATATAATACAGATATACGTTACTCGATTTTCCTGTATACGTTCCGGCAAATTCTACTTTGAGATCAAGATTAATAGTCTTTGTTTCCTCTGCATTGAAATGTTCCCAGTATAAAACCAGATAGTTATCGAAAATTTCATAGTAAGAAACCTGTTTTTTATCAACCATATCTTTCAATAAGGCATTTTGCAGCGTCAGTCCTGCCGGGATACCAATCTTTGCTATGGTCATCGGCAATTCACCGTTTATTTTATTTTTTACAGTAATGGTCATTCTCCTGGTCTCCCCTGTTTTTGATATTCCGGATTTTAATTTGGTCTCCATGGTAAGAGGAATATCCTTGCTTTCCGGAGCCTGAAGCGTGTAATATTGATATTCCAGCTTATAAGGCAGTCCATTCTTATTTGGATAATGAATATTAATCGTATTTTCTCCGGCTTTAAACGCTGATGAAGTACTTATCATAGGTAAGGTTTGTGCTTTATTAATGGTAATCAGCGGTTTTTCAGTTCCATACAACTTATCATTTTTAGAGAAAAAATCAGATAATGCCTGGATTGCCAGTGTTGTGGCCTGCGTAGATCCGAATCCGAAATAGCCATTCAAACCAATAAGCTGATCAACTGCTTCAGCGATTTTCAACTGATTAAGTTTCTCATCTTTCTGAAGTGCCATTATATATAACGAAAGTGTTTCTGCATCTGCAGACATTCCCCATGAACCCGTAAAAGTAACTTCAGATTTTACCTTCTTTGTTTCATATTGTTTGTCCAGAATGTCTATCATATCGTCATATTCTTTTTGTTTCCCCAGATATGCTGCTGCATTAGCAAGTAAAGCCAATTGATAAGAATCTTTCGTAGCCAAAGCTCTTTTCAGCATTACCTGAAAGGAATCTTCAATTTCATTTTTAAAGCCCAGTTTGGATAAAGCATATACAACATACATATTTCTCGACCAGGAAAATTCAGAAAAGTCTTTTTGGGACTCATAGGGTTTTCTTACTTCGAATAATCCGTTTGCATTCTTTTTTGACAAAATAAATGAGGAAAGTCCCTGGATGAGCTTAGTATCCGGGTTCACATACTTCTTTAACTCCGTAAATTCCAGTAATGCGAATGCTGAAAGGGCAACATCTGATTCTGCGGAGCTGAAATATCCGAAACCTCCGTCTTTATTTTTATAACTCAGCAACTTCTGGAAGCCTTTTCTCAGGTTTTTTATCACCAGATTTTCAGTCGCGGTGTCTATTTTTTTATTTGATTTTAAATAATCAAGAATAAAAATGTTAGGATATACTGTTGAGGAAAGCTGTTCAAAACATCCATGAGGTTCCTTTTTAAGTTGCTCTATGTCTCCAAACATCTTCAGAGCCGTACTTTCAAATACATAATAGGACGAATACAGACTTCCGTTGATATACTCCGGAATATTGATTTTGAGATCTTCTGTTTTATTATTAATGATGGAAAACTGATGGAGAAATCCTTTTTCTTCTACTTTAAACGGAAGAATCATTGTCTCTCTGAAATCTCCTGATCTCACTGAAAACTGAATATCAGAATTCACAGTCTCATCAGCCTGTATTTTCACAAATAATCTTCCTGATTCTAATGGTTTCAGAGTGATAAGACTATCAGAACTGATGAGTTTCACATGGTTCGGTACAATAACGTCCATGGTCATTTTACGCGTTTCAGAAGAATTATTTTTAATCACCACAGGAATTGTCATCTGGTCTGTTCTCGTCAGGTACTGAGGAATTTTAGTATCTATCGAAATCAGACTCTGGGCAGCATATGTTGTTTCATCTCTTCCCAAAAGTCCTGATGCGGCAATTCCTTCTGTCATAATTCTGAAAGTGGAATTCGCATCTGAATTATAAAACTCTACTTTTGCTTTTCCGCTTTTATCGGTTTCTACTACGGGATTCCAGTAAAGCGCTTCTCTGTAATCAAAACGGTAAGAGGTACTGGTGGATTTATACTCAGGATAAACGAATTCTCTTGCCCCCTCATATGCTATTAGTTTTCCATAAGGCACGGTTTCTATGGCAAGGTAAGATTTCGGGGTAATATCAAAACTTATTTCTGATTTTCTATTTTTGGATGAGTTGACGATCACTACTCCATTCACAGCTCTGCTTCCGTAAATAGCGGTAGCCGCAGCATCTTTCAAAACGGTAATACTGTTGATATCATTTGGATTAATCGTCGTATTAAAGTTTTCGACAGGAATACCATCCACAATGAATAGAGGGTTCTTATTGGTAATAGAGGCCGTTCCTCTGATATTGATCTGTTCTCCTGTCCCCGACTGTCCGGTACCTGTTATAACTAATCCTGCTACTTTTCCACTCAACATAGAAGTTACGCTGGCATTCTGCATTTCCATAGAAGAAGAAACTGTGGTAGAAGCAACCGTTAATTGATCTTTCTTTACCCCGTACCCCACAACAATTACTTCTTCAATACTCTTATTTTTACTGATGGTATCGGTTTTTGATCTGCCGGGATTATTCAGCTGACTGGTATTGTTTCTGTTTTCTTTTTTTACTTCTTCTTTTCTTTCAGCTTCCTTTACAATTTCTTCTACGTCTATATGGGTAAGTTTCTGTTTTACTAAAGGATTAATATCCAGATTATAAGACAGAATTCTGATTTTCATCTGATGTTTAGGCTGAAAAGACTTTGCAATAATTTTATAAGAATTATTTGCATTTAAATCCGAAAAATAAAACTTCCCGTTTTCAGCAACAGTCTGTTTGAGGATCTTTTTATTATAGGTGTCCAAAAGAAAAACATCTGCTTTCACCGGTTTTTTGTTTTCATCTTCTACCACGCCATAGATTGTGTTTTTCTTTTCAGGAAGATATTTGTATTTATTGCTCTTCACAATTTCCGGAATAGGCTCAAAATATCGGTAACCGTTTGTCAGCATCACAAGATCTAAGCTTTTATCTGCTTTTTCTTCTTTTTTATCGAAATAAAACTGAGGCTTTTCAATTTTCCCTTTGAGCTCAGAGTCCATCAAAAGCCAGGAAATAATATGATTCTGTTTATCATCGGCATAAGTCCATAGCTTATCATCTACCACACTTATTCCAAGATTAGCGGGAACAGGTTTATTATTTTCATCGGTAGTTTCAATATTCAGCATTACTTTTTCCCTTGGAAGATAATGTTGCTTTACAGGGGTAACTTTTATATTCAGCTGGTTTACTTTATTGGTAAAAACAATCCTTTCTGCAAGTGGCATACTGTTTTCCAGAATGGTAAACCTACAGATTCCTGTGGGGAAATCTTTTTCTGCAATTTCTAAAGAATTTATTCCTTTTTTCAGCGAAATAATTTTGCTGTAAACGTCTTTTCCACGGAAACTTCCCTGCAGGGTAATTGTTTTTTCCCGGGTGGAAACGATGGTAACATTCAGGTTTTTATTTTCATTCCGAATATTCAAAACCAGTCCTTCATTTTTTGCTACCGGGAGATTAAAAGTCTGGGTAATATTTTCCGGTTTTACAACTTTTGCATAATAAGTTTCTCCTATTGTAGGCGTAAACCAGAAGTTTCCCATTCCGAAATTATAGGCTGAAATTTCTTTTATTTTTACGTGATTCTGATTGTAAACTGCCAGAACAGCATCTACAGGTTTTTCAAACTCATCCAGAATTTTAAAAGCGATATTCTGTTCTATTCCATTGACAAAAGTTCCGCCTTCCGGTAAGAATTTTACATCCAGATTATTCAGGACAACAGGAATATTTCTGGAGATGGATTCGGTAAATCCGTCAAAATTCACTTTGATATTCAAAAGAGCATCAGAGGATTTCAAAACTTCAGGAAGCTTAAAGGTCAACAGTTTTTTGCCTTCTTTATCCGTAATGAGTTTTCCTTCTGAAACGGTTTCTCCGTTGTGCATTACGGTGTAATCTGCTTCATAAAAAGGAATCGGAAGATTGCTAAGACTTCTCATTGAAAAATCAGCACTTACCTCATCCCCAGGGCCATATCCTTTTTTAGGAAAATCCAGTTTCATTAAAATTCTTGGAGATACAATTTTCTGGAGGGTAATTTCTTTTTCGAAGGTATTTTTCCCTTCTTCGTTCTGCATCCAGTTGGTAAAAGCTCTGATTTTATAGATGCCACCCTTCATATCTTCAGCAAAATAGAAATCTCCCACGGCGTATCCATTGGTAATTTCATATTTCAATTTTTTCACAACACTTCCTGCAGGGTCTGTTATTTCGAAATTTACGACTCTGCTTTCTTCGACCGGTAAATTATTGTTTCCTTTTACCACATATATTTTAAAATACATTTGCTCCCCAGGTTTATAAAAAACATGATTGGTCTGAATGTAGGTTTTTTCTTTTTCAAAGTCCTGAAATGGTTGCTGGCCTTTCACAGAAAAGGCTGAAAACAATAAGCACAGCAGGATGATATAGGTGGATATAAACTTGAGATTCATGAGTTAAAATTTAAGTGAAACAATACAGCCAAATGTTTTAAAGGAAGGAAGATTAAAAAAATCCAATCCTCTTCCATTGCTCATATCGTAGAAATTCTGGTTGGGATCTACCCCATTATTAGCCTGCCAGAGCATGACATTGTTTACATAAAAAGTCAGTTTAAGATTCTGTTTACTGTTGTTAATCGGGAAATCTGAGGAAACGGATATATTGTTGATTCTTATATAATCTGCCTTTTGAACATAATTTTCAGCCATGCCTAAATAACCGTACCTCGACCACCTGTTTTCCATAACATTCTGGTTGGGATCATAGAAATCCACAGGAATCTGGTTGACAGTTCCATTGGCCTGTACACCTTCGAAAATATAATTTTTGATGTTCCTTTCTTCTCCTGAGCCGTAAGAACGACCGTAGTAATCGAGAACCGCCTGTGTCCCGTTCCAAAGGTGGCCTCCTTTTTTCCATTCCCAATTGATATCTAAGGACCAGTTTTTATAGGCAAAACTGTGGTTGAATTTCATCACAAAATCCGGTGTAGGATCTGCAATAATTTTCATTCCGTCTGCTTTTTCAGGAAAACCGAACTCATCAATGATCAGTTGTCCGGCTGCATTTCTTTCAAAGTAACTGCCCATCACAGCACCCAAAACCTGACCTTCTGATAGTGTTTTATAAATATCTTTGAATCCTGAAACCGTCAGATCCTGATATCCCGGAGCTATCCGGTCTACAATATCTTTATATTTGAAAAAGGAAACTTTATGGGTGGTATACATATCGTATCCCAGACGTAATCGTTCGTAAGCAAAATTGAATTCATATCCGCTGTAGGTATGATCTGCTACATTCTTTAACCTCAGCTGATTGTTTTCAAAGACAGGAAATATATCGTCAGTATTCTTTTTATTAAAATATTCTCCATCTACACTTATTTTATACCCAAGATTCAGCCTGGCTCCAATTTTCCATTCCTGTGTATTAATATTAGATAAACCCCGGAAGCTTTCTACTTCCTGCACCGGAAAGTATTGATTGTAATTTTCCGCCTTCAGCAAAGTAGTAGAATACGAAGCATAGGATCTTATAATTTCCGGCTCGGAGCCTAATTGTGTATAGCTTCCAAATAATTTAAAATTGTAATTATACCAATTGAAGATCTCATTGAACTTCAGATAAAAGTTAGCCTTTGGAAGCCAATAATTATTTTTAATAGAAGTATTAGAGATATAAAATGAATTTCCAAGATTAAGACCTGCTTCGAAATCATAATCGCGGATGTTCATATTATAATTAAAAATATGATCCTGTGAAGTTCTCTGATAGAGATATCTTTGATGGGTCAGGCTGTTATAAATGTCGGATTTTTTGTCATTTAAAATAAAATTCAGGCTGAAAGTATTTCTAAAGTCATAGTTTCCCAATGAATAAGAGCCCTGTATATTGGAATGATAGGAGTTGTTGTTTTGAATCCTTTCATTCGATACACCGCTGATGAAACCATAAGTAGAAGGTTTATATTGGTCCTGATTCCAGGTAGTAATACTTTCATAGGACTGAGTAATATTCAGTTTAAACTGATCCCAGTCTTTCGCTACGCTGAGACTCAACTGTCTGTCCCGATTCTTATAGCGGTATTGGCTATCCTGCTCAAAAAGGAAAGAAGGATTGTCTGCATATTTGCTGTAGCTTCTCTGCGAACCGTTATTCAGGAGAGTATTTTGTTCATTTGAAAAAGAAACCGGCGTTAACAATGAGTTTTGGTAAGCTCTGTTGAACAGTCCTATTCTATTGGTATTCGTAGCTTTATCTTCTTCGTAGTTAAAAGCAAGATTAATGTAATATCTACCCAAATCTGCATTCAGCTTTGCTTTAAGGGTATTGGTAATATCAAACTGATCAATAAAATACATCTGGTTCTTTTGCTGCCCCAGATTCAGTGCAAGACGGAGTTTTTCATTGTTACCCTGTTGTATAAAAGCATTTACATTCAACTGGTTATTATAACCTACCGTTGTTCTAAAGAGGTTATTATCATATCTTTTTGCACGCTGAAGTCCATTAATCCACGGAATCAGTTTTCCATTCTGATCGTACTCATAAGGTAATCCATTAAATCCAAGGGTAGATAGCTCTGGTCCAAAACTGAACATTTCATTCGTTTCAGGGCCTTTCCAAACAAGGTTTCCATTTTCAGATCTTCCCTGGACATACTTATTTTGAGTCCCCGGAACAGCATTCCTGCTTTTAATATCAAAAGATGTGGTAAAGCTTCCGTTAAAGAGCAATGTTGTCTTATTGATCCTTTTTAAAACATAAACACTATCATTCTTCTGCTTTAATTTTCTTATTTTATCAAAATAAGAATGTGATCTTTTACTGAGTCGGGTTTTGGTTTTTTCAATACTGAAATCGTCTTTAATCTCCTTTGAAACAAGACTGTCATAGGCTTTACTGTAAACATTTTCTACACTTTTACTTCCTGTCTGATTTTCCAGAATCGTTTTTAATTCCCTGAGTTCATAAGAAGAAATAACATGGGTATTTTTCCCCTGGTTCCACACTAGGGTATCATAAGGTTTAGCTGCAATAATGGCCAATCCCTTTTCATCAGTCAGTTCATAAATACCACTGTTTTTATTATAAACCTTTAAAAAGTTGTGTTCTTTATCCTTAGATGTTAAAAATTTTCCGGAATAGTACAATTGTGAATTTTGTGCCTGTAATAAGGTAATCGTAAATGGCAATAACAGCAAATAATTCTTTTTCATCAATTATTAGTATGCTTAAAAATATAAAAAAAGAAATTTCCGGGGAAATTTCTTTTTTTATGAATTATTTTTGAATTGTTTTATAGCTCTCTATCAGCCTTATAAATTCTGAACGATAGCCTTCTTCATCCTTACTTTTTCCCTGTTTAGCAAGGTTTTCAATATCGGAAAGATCTTTTTTTGTAATCAGTTCCGAGTTTCTTAATACCAACCCGAACCAGGCTACGGAAGATGCAAATTTAAAATCCGGACTTGCAGAAGATTTATCTTCTTTTTTAATCACTTTAGTCATCTCAATGCTTCTGTCTCCATCAGGTTTTTTGTACCTGAACTTTACCGTTGCCATTTCATCTCCAGAGTTCTTCTTAGAAATTTCAGAGTATTTCAATTTTGTTTCTTTTGGTATAAATTCAGAATCTATGTTAACCGGGATAACTTCATATAAAGCAGTTACTGTATGTCCGCTTCCTAGTTCTCCTGCATCAATCTTATCATTTATAAAGTCTTCATTTCTCAGTTTTCTGTTTTCATAGCCGATCAGTCGGTATGATTTTACATATTTAGGATTAAATTCAATCTGCACTTTTACATCTTTGGCAATGGTATAAATGTTTCCGGCAAATTCTCTTCCCAGGAATTTATTGGCTTCCTGCATATTATCAATATAAGCATAATTTCCGTTTCCTTTGTCCGCCAGAATTTCCATGGTATTGTCTTTGTAATTTCCCATTCCATAGCCGAGGCAGGTAAGGAAAATCCCGGTTTTCCTTTTTTCTGTGATCAACGCTTCGATATCTGAGGTAGAAGAAGCTCCCACATTAAAATCACCGTCTGTTGCCAGAACAACTCTGTTATTTCCTCCTTTTATAAAGTTTTGCTTCGCTAGTTTATAGGCCAGTTCAATTCCTTCTCCTCCCGCTGTACTTCCTCCTGCCTCAAGCTTATCTAGTGCCTGAATTATTTTTTCTTTTTCACCTGCTGACGTTGGGGGAAGTACCATTCCTGCACTACCGGCATATACTACAATCCCAACTTTATCCTTAGGTCTGAGCTGTTTCAGTAAAACTTTAAGAGAAGACTTCAGCAATGGCAGTTTATTTTCCTCACTCATTGAACCTGAAACATCAATAAGAAAAACAATATTGGAAGCAGGCAGACGATCCATCGGAATATTTTTCCCCTGAAGTCCTATTTTGAGCAATTTATGTTTAGGATTCCATGGAGATGCACTGTATTCTGTATTAATTGAAAAAGGATCGCCATTTGCGGGTTGAAGATAATCATATTTAAAATAATTGATCATCTCTTCTACTCTCACTGAGTTTTTATCAACCTTATCTCCGTAACTGATCATTCTTCTGACATTGGAATAGGAAGCATTATCTACATCAATGGAAAATGTAGAAACAGGTTGATTACGGGTTAATTCAAATGCATTTTCAACTAACGCTGCATATTCTTCATTGTTATAATCAATATCCTGATCTGCCTTTTTTGTAGGCTTTTTAATATTCTTTTTATCACCTACCTGATGGTCGTACACTCTTCCTGATTCAGGGAATTTTATGGAACGTTCTACTTCCATTGCGGTCACTGACTTCGGTTTTGGGCAGCCATTATATTCCGGTAATCCCGGAACCGTAGGACAGGCATCATCTTTGTCCAAAATACCATCTCCATCTGTGTCCGGCCATGGACAGCCATTATTTTCAGGAGGTCCTGCCACTGTAGGACATGCGTCATCTTTATCAATAACACCGTCTCCATCCGACTCTACCCACGGACAACCTTCATTTTCTACCGGACCGGCAATATCAGGGCATTTATCCAATTGATTAGGAATTCCATCCTGATCCTTATCTTTCCTGACACTGTAAGTCTTTGTCTCCTTGGACATTTCAGTATTTTTTTGAGTTTTACAGCTTGTCAATGCAACAAGCCCTAGCATGGTTATTACAATTTTTTTCATCTTTAAAAATTTCGACAGGAAATTATTAAAATAAATTCAAACCTGTTAATAATTGTTAAATAAAACTTATTCCTTAAATAAAAAAGACAGTTAATTTTTAATGATCTTAAATGTCTCCCACAGATCATTAGTATGAATACGTACTAGATAAATCCCTTGAGGATAAGAAGTTAAATCAATTGTATTTTTACCTTCCGGCAGTTTTTCTTTTCTCATAATAATCTTTCCGGCAAGATCATAGATAAACAGTTCTTCAATTGGTTTTCTTGTTTTTATCTGCAGCTGACCTTTTGTAGGATTTGGAAATAGTACAGTTTTACTCTCAACCTGACTGTCAATTTCTTTTTCCATTTTTTTGTTGATGTTATCATTTGAAATTCCTGCGCTGCATTCTGGCAAAACAGCTCTCTGAAGGATTAATCTTAATAGTAAATCATTCAGTTTTTCAACTTCATAAGAATCTATGGTAGGTTTGATATGGCTGTTTCCTATTCCACTGTCATCTGTAAGGAACGTATAGGTTCCATTGGTGAGTAAAGCAAATGTACGCATCAGATATTCCGTTTGTTTATCGGTATCACTGGCTGCCAGTGGAATAATGGTAATTCCTTTCTTTGCGGCAGCCTTTATTGTACTATAAAGTTCCTTTATATTCTGTTCTGAATGGTGCGGAGGAGCATCCAGAATTAAAAACATTATTTTAGTAGAATTTTCATCACTCCACTTCAGCTCATCAACGGAAACTTTTAGTGCTTCTACAACAGCTTCCGGCGTATCGCCGCCACCGCCGGCCATCTGTTTTTTAATAAATCCTACAAGGTCTTCTGCTTTGTCTGAAAAATCAAACTTCCGGGTTACATATTCATCTCCCTGATCTCTGTAAAAAACTGATCCATATCTTACCGTTGTATTCTTAAGCTGTCCTTCGATCTTTTTCAACACATCCAAAAGTTCAGACTGAAGATAAGAAATCTCATCCCCCATAGAACCGGTAGCATCCACTACGAAAGCAAGATCTAATACACGCTTTTGCAGACAGTGTTTATCAAGAATAATCAGGTTTTGTCCATTTTTAAAGGTTCTGAGATTACTACTGATGATCTGCCCAGAACCATCAGATAAATAATATTTCTGAGAATCTGAGTTTTCATCAGTCATCGGTGATATCCATAATTCCACATTGCCCAGATTATCTGAAACGGCTTCCCAGATAATATTTTTCTTATCATCCAATAGTTTTATTTTCTCCCCTATTACCGGTTTTCTGTCTTGATTGACCAACTGAACTGAAACCCTTTTATCAGGGAAGAACTTCCATGTATTTTTATACTGATCCAGAGTAGGAACTGCAATATCTTTCCAATAATCCCACTTAGAAAAATCGTTAACTTCTCCTGCTGTGAGCTGGCCTGCTTTCGGAAGTACTTTTTCAGGTTCTTTTAGTATTTTCTCTTTACTTTCTGAAGAAACTTTTTTAAGTTTTTCTATTTCTTCTTTAGATAATCCATTCGTGGTGATGACAACAACTCCGTTATTAGCTTTGCTTCCATACAGCGCAGTAGCTTCAAGACCTTTCAGTACTTTTAATTCTTTTATTTTTTTAGGATCAAGGATATTTAAAAATCCAGATTCTCTGCCTGATAATATTCCATCAACAATATATAAAGGGTTCGTAGAATGGCCATCAATACTTTTTGCTCCTCTGATTGATATTTCATCACGTTTTTTAATTCCAGTGGTTACTTCTATTCCGGCAACACTTCCTGCCAATGAAGATATTGCAACCGGAGCATGTGCAGAAGTTTTGTCTGTGGAAGCAATCATCACAGTGGAAGCAGATGAAACAGTCTTACTTTTAACTGTTTTTGAATATCCCATCACTACCACTTCTTCAATACTCTTAACGGCATTGGTATCTTTGCGTTGCCCTGAATAGATATAATCTACTTTTCTATCACTATATAAAGTATCATTTTTCTCTTTTTCTGAAAACACGGGATTGGGCAATGTTTTCTGAGGAAATCCCACAGGATATTGAGTATGAGTTGGCAGTGTATTAATTGCCAGTTTTTCTACCGGCTTAACACTATTTTTCTCTTTCTGGATATTCTGTTTTGTAAGGCTGTCTATTTTTGCAATATCAACTTTATTACCAGGAACGTTTGACCCTTTATTTTCTGTTATTACAGGTTGTGAAGGCTCTGCAACCTCTTTTTTATTCATAAAGTAAAAGGCCCCAAGACCAATCATCAAACTTGCGGCAATACCATACGGCAGCCAAAGTGGAATTGTTTTCTTTTTATCTTCTTTTTTATCTAATTTCTCTTCAATTTTATCCCATACTTTCTCAAAACCAGGAAAAACAGCTGGCTCTTCTGAAAGTCTGGAAGCTTCATTGAATTGTTGATCTATATGATTATTTTCCATTGTTGTAAAAGTTTAAATGTTTTGATTTACGAGAAGTTCCTGCAGCTTTTTCCTTGCAAAATTGAGCTGGGATTTTGATGTTCCCTCACTGATGGAAAGCATCGCCGCTATTTCTTTATGAGGATATCCTTCAATAGCAAAAAGATTAAAGATGGCTCTGCAGCCTTCAGGAAGAAAGTTCAGTAAGCTCAGAATATCTTTTTCCAGAGAAAGGTTTTCTGTAGTTCCTTCAGAATGATCAGTGAAATTTTCTTCCAGGGAAATAAACAGTCCTTTATCTGATCTCAACTTCTGCAGGCATTCGTTTACCGCTATCTTTCTTGCCCATGCTTCAAAAGTTTCGGGATTCTGAAGCTGAGTAATTTTCGTAAAGATTTTATAGAATGTATCAGCCAATACTTCTTCTATATCTTCGTCGTTTTTCAGATAGCGTCTGCAGACTGCGTAGAGTCTGCCCGCCATTTTCTCGTAAACCTTCCGCTGGGCATTGCGGTTGCTACGCTGGCATTCCAATAATAATTCTTGTTCCATAGTCAGGAGTTATACTATGATAGATGCGGAAACTTTTGAAAGGGTTGGAAACATGATCAACTTTTTTAAGAAAATAATTAAAAAATAAAATTATAAAGCAACTTCTTACTTCTTTTGAGTCTTTTTTTAATTTCAAATTTAACTTTTCCTTGTGTAACAAATCTCTATTATCAACGACTATTAATACAAATAATCTTTTTATAGTAATGAAAAATGCCAAAATTGCATCATTACTTTTTGTTTTGTCTGCAGGAAGTATGATGTTTGCCCAAGATGACTTAATCAACAAGTTAAAAAACAACCAATCACAAAATGCTAATTTTCAGTTCACAACGTTAAAGGACGTAGGTGCGACTTCTGTAAAGAACCAGGGTTCATCAGGAACTTGCTGGAGCTACTCCGGAAACTCTTTCCTTGAATCTGAAATGCAGAGAATGGGCAAAAAACCTGTAGATCTTGCTGAGATCTTTACAGCAAGAAATTCTTACCACGATAAAGCCAAATTATATGTTTTGAATAATGGTGCTATCAGCTGGGGTGACGGAGGAGAACTTCACGACGTAATCAATATGTACAAAAAGTACGGAGCAGTTCCTCAGGATGTTTACACAGGATTAAAAGCCGGACAGACTACGAATAACTTCAAAGAAATGCAAGGAAAACTGAAGCCGGTTCTTGACAGCCTTGTTCAGGCTTCTTCAAAAGGAAAACTGACCGATAACTGGATGGATTCTGTAGATGCTATTCTTGATGAATATTTGGGAAAAGTACCTGCCAACTTCACTTACGAAGGGAAAAACTATACTCCGAAAACATTTGCTAAAGAAGTTGTAGGAATCAATCCTGAAGATTATGTAGAATTATCTTCCTATAAAGATTATCCATATTTTCAGAAATTTGTAGTTCCGATTCCTGATAACTGGAGCCACGATTCTGACTGGAATGTTCCGATGAAAGATCTTACTGCAATTATTGATAACGCTGTAAATAAAGGATATTCTGTAGGTTGGGCAACGGATGTTTCTGAGCCTTATTTCTCTTACAAAAACGGGGTAGCTTATGTTCCGGACATGGATCTTGACCAGATTACTGCTGAGAACAAGCAGACTTTATTTACAGAGCCTAAAAAGGATAAAAGCATCACTGAAGACATGCGTCAGAAAGCACTTAATAATCTTTCTACAACGGATGACCATGGTATGCATATCGTAGGTCTGGCAAAAGACCAGACTGGTAAAGAATATTATATGGTAAAAAATTCATGGGGTGTAACCAATGATTTTGCCGGATATATTTATGTAACAAGACCTTATGTTGAATACAAATCAACAGCAATTCTTGTTCACAAAAATGCCATCCCGAAAAGCATCTTAAAACAATTGAAACCGACCAAGAATATCGGTTTATAAGGAAATCATTTCTGCCAATTTAAAGGCAGTTTTAGATATTTAAATCTGTTAAAACCCGCTCATGAAAATTCTGTGAGCGGGTTCTTTAATAAATAGGTGAAAATTAAATATAAAATAAAGTGAATTTATGCTGATTTAATACCAGATTGAATCGTCAATTCCTTTTCGCAAATGAATAAATTATGCTGTTAAAAAACCACCGCGAAACGAAATCACAATTCATAATTGATATTAAAATAAAACGCCCATACTCTCAGCTGAGAAGTCAAGCAGAGCTTCTGTATTGCCATCTTTGATCTTCTGTACCCACTGGTGATCCTGTAAAATAGCTCTTCCTACAGCAACAAGATCAAACTCTTCATTGTCAAGTCTTCTGATCAATTCTGTAAGGTCTCTTTTTTCTGTTCCCTGTCCTGCAAAAGCATTAAGAAAATCTCCGTTTAAGCCTACAGAACCTACGGTAATAGTTGGTTGCCCGGTAATTTTCTTGGCCCATCCTGCAAAGTTTAAATCAGAACCTTCAAATTCAGGTTCCCAGAAGCGACGCTGTGAACAGTGGAAAATATCCACCCCTGCTTCTTTTAATGGTAATAACCAGTCTTCCATTTCGTTTGGAGTAAATGCCAGTCTGGTTTTATAATCCTGCTGCTTCCACTGGGAAAGACGGATAATAATCGTAAAATCCTCTCCTACTGCTGCTCTGATTGCTTTTACTACTTCTACAGCAAATCTGCTTCTTTCTTTCAATGTTTTACCCCCGTATTCGTCAGTTCTGGTATTGGTTACTTCCCAGAAAAACTGGTCGATAAGGTATCCGTGAGCGCCATGAATTTCAATACAGTCGAAACCAAGATCTTTCGCTGACTTTGCAGAGGCTGCAAACTGTGCAATCGTATCCTGGATATCTTCGATGGTCATCGTAGAAGCTTTTTCCATTGGAACCAACGGATAGTCCTCTGACATTCTTGTATCTCCAACGTGCCAGATCTGAGGGCCCATTTTACCTCCATTCTGATGTACAGTATCAATGACGTTTTTCCAACCATTCAAAGCTTCTGTTCCATAGAAATCCGGAATATTTTGCATATTTTTTGATCCAGGTCTGTTGATCACAGTTCCTTCGGAAAGAATCAATCCTACTTCTGAAGCGGCTCTTCTTCCATAATAATCTGCAATATTCTGAGTGGGAACTCCATTATCAGACTGTGCTCTGGTCATTGGAGCCATTACAATTCTATTTTTAAGCTGTAAATTCTTGTATTGAAACGGTTTAAATAATGATGATGTGCTCATATTTAAAATTTATATTTTATAATTGTTACACAAAGTAACTAATAATAGTTCACTTTTGTATCTTTCATAAAAAAAATAGTGGTAACTTCGCAGTAACTTACATTAGTAACATCAAAGTAACATATGAAACTGCAGTTTCATATGATATTAAAATAAAGATCTCTCTATGAAAAAGAATGAATTAATGCAATACAGCTGTCCTTTAGGAAAGGCAATGGCCGCTTTGGGAAGCAAATGGAAGCCTATTATTGTTCTGGTGATTAAAGACAGAAAGTTACGTTTCGGGGAACTGGCAGTACGCATTAATGTCATTTCCAGGAAGGTACTGACTGATCAGCTTAGGGAAATGGAAACCGATGGATTGGTGATCCGTGAAGAGTTTAAAGAACTTCCTCCCCGAGTAGAATATTCTCTTACAGAAAAAGGATTAGCTCTGCTGCCTATTCTTTATTTGCTGGAGGAATGGGAAGCTAAATATCAGGTGAAAGGACAGCATGAAGATAAAGATTGTGCTTTTCTGAATGCGGAAGTAAAAAATAAAAAGGCTGTCAATGTTTGATAGCCTTTTATCTTGGATAGCACTTCCAAAAAGGTAAGTATATCACCAAAATGTAAGCATATAGTTTCAAAACTATTTCTGATGCAAATTTGCACAAAAATATTCATAATGAATTACAAAGAAATTGCAAAAGAAACCATTGGAAATCTCTACAGAGCCCATAACAGCATTAGAAAATCCGGTACTGATGAAAAACTGATCGCTTTGGTGGAGCTGCGTGTGTCTCAAATCAATGGATGCGCCTATTGCTGCAGTTATCACGCTAAAGAACTCTCTGATTTTGGCTTTGAACAGGATCTCATCAACAGACTTCCGGGCTGGAAACATACCAATAGCTTCACTGATCAGCAAAAGCTTGTTTTGGAATGGACAGAAGCTGTCATTTACAGCAAAGATAATTTGGAAAGCACCAAAGCAAAGCTGATAGACCAATTTTCAGAACGAGAGATTGTAGAACTTACGGCAAGTATAATGCTGATGAATACTTTGAATACACTAAGGATTGCTTTGGCGGAAGAGGATTAGCAAACAAAAACCGCTCCCCAAAGGAAGCGGTTTAAAATTTATCTAAAATCCCGATTAGAATATCGCTGGATATTTCTGAGGATTTGTTTCATTAAACATAGCGTAGATTTTTTCTACCATATCGTCTGCAGACGGCTTACTGAAATAATCACCATCACTTGCATATGCTGGTCTGTGATCATTGGCAGAGATCGTCAACGGATCTGAATCCAGATATCTGAATGCCTTTTGCTTTTCAAGGATCTGTTGCAGGATAAATCCTGTAGTTCCTCCTTCCACATCTTCATCAATCACTACTAATCTGTTGGTTTTCTTAACACTTTCAGCAATTTCGTGAGATAAATCGAAAGGAATCAACGACTGAATATCAATCACTTCTGCAGAAATTCCTAATTTTTCCAATTCATTAGCGGCTTCCGTTACAATTCTCCATGTAGATCCGTAAGTGACCAAAGTAACATCTTTTCCTTCTTTTGTTACTTCAATTTTCCCTACAGGAACAGTAAATTCGCCTAAGTTATCCGGTTGTTTTTCTTTTAATCTGTATCCGTTCAGACATTCTACGATGATAGCAGGTTCGTCAGCCTGAAGCATTGTGTTGTAGAATCCTGCTGCTTTCGTAAGGTTTCTAGGAACCAATACCAAAATACCTTTTGAAAGGTTCAGAATACCAGCCATTGGAGAACCTGAATGCCAGATTCCTTCTAATCTGTGACCTCTTGTTCTGATAATTAATGGAGCTTTCTGACCTCCTTTTGTTCTGTAATGTACCGTTGCCAGATCATCACTCATTCCCTGTAAACAGTAAAGAACATAGTCTAAGTACTGGATTTCAGCAATGGGTCTTAAACCTCTCATCGCCATACCAATTCCCTGTCCAAGGATCGTTGCTTCACGTATTCCCGTATCAGCGATACGTACAGCACCATACTTTTCCTGCATTCCTTCCAATCCCTGGTTGACATCACCAATGTTTCCGGTATCTTCTCCAAAGATTAAAGTTTCAGGATATTTTTCAAAAATTTTGTCAAAATTGTTTCTGATCACTACTCTTCCGTCTACCTCTTCGGAACTGTCAGAATATACAGGTTTGATTTCCTGAACATTCTCAGCTTTCCATTGGGACTGAGAATATAAGTGAGAAGAATAGTTGTCTTTTTCAACAGCAGATACTTCATTGTATTTCTGCATCAATTGATTTCTTTCAGCAGAATTTGTTCCTCTTGTCGCCAGTAAAGTCTGTCTAACCAGATGGAAAATATCTTTCTTCGCTTTTGAAACCAATTTGTTAAAATGAGCGATATAATTTTCAACTTCAGCATTCTGTCCTTTAAGGTTTTCTACTAAAGGTAAAATAGACTGGATCAATTCTGAAATGGCTTTCTGATAATTTTCCCAGGCTGTTTTCTGTCCGGTTTTTGCCGCTTTTTTCGCTTCGTCGTCGATAGCATCCAATTCTTCAGCAGTAGCAATTACTTCTTCTTTTCCGTCAATTTCGATAGAATAGTTCAGTATCCACTCTTTGAATTTCGCCAGCCCGTCATACTCAGCTTCCCATGCCAGACGCTCTTCGTTTTTATATCTTTCGTGAGATCCGGATGTAGAATGTCCCTGTGGCTGAGTAACGTCTACCACGTGTACTACCACCGGTACACTTTCTGTTCTTGCAAAATGTTCTGCCTTAGCATAAGCATCCAATAATGCAGGATAATCCCAGGCTCTTACCTGGATAATCTCACATCCCTGGTTTTCTCCTTCTTTTCTCTGGAAACCACTTAGCATTTCACTGATATCAGCTTTTGCTCTCTGATTTTTCGTAGGAACTGAAATTCCGTATCCGTCATCCCAGATAGAAACGATCATAGGAACCTGAAGCGCACATGCTGCATTCAGAGTTTCCCAGAAATGTCCTTCTGCTGTAGAAGCATCCCCAATAGTTCCGAAAGCAATTTCGTTACCTTCTCTTGAGAATTTTTCTGAACCGTCAAATTTTACGCTTTTATAAATAGTTGAAGCCTGAGCCAATCCCAATAATCTTGGCATCTGTCCGGCTGTAGGAGAAATATCGGAAGAAATATTTTTCTGAGCTGTCAGATCTTTCCAGCTTCCGTCTTCATGTAAACTTCTTGTTGCGAAATGCCCGTTCATCTGTCTTCCCGCTGAAGCAGGTTCTCTTTCCACGCTGGTATCTGCATACATCTGCGCAAAGAAACTTTCTACCGTCAAGGCATCTATTGCCAATGCAAAAGTCTGATCCCTGTAATATCCTGAACGGAAGTCTCCATTTCTGAAAACTTTCGCCATTGCAAGCTGAGGAAGTTCTTTTCCATCCCCAAAAATTCCAAATTTAGCCTTTCCTGTGAGTACTTCTCTCCTTCCGAGATAAGACATTTCACGAGAGATCCTTCCTAACCTGTAGTCTTCAAGTATCTGATTTTTAAAATCTTGAAAGGATATTTGCTGTGTTTCAATATAGGTTGTTTGCATAGCTAAGTAAAAAAGTTTTTAATCTTCAAGTATTTTGCTAATATACACTTTTTAAATTAATTTTAATTTTTAATAATCTTTTTTAAAAATTTGATAATAAAAAAAATTGTGCTTTATTTTGAAAAAAATTGTAAAAGATGGAAAAAAAATCACCACATATCTTGAATGCTTCCAGCAATCTTTTAGGATTTTCCTTACTCATTATCACCTCATTGAAAATCTCTAAAATCAGTCAGCATACCTATTTGGACGAATTTGCAGGATTTGCCTGTATTCTTTTTGCCTGTAGCTGTTTCTTTTCCTTTCTGGCAATCAGAACAAGGAATAGTAAGCGGGAATACACGTTTGAGAACATTGCGGATTATTTATTTTTAATCGCTTTATTTTGTATAGTTCTAGCCGTTATCATTGTAACCCTAAAAATTATTTAATTTAAATTTTTCGCTTAATTAAACAATCGAAGGTAATAAATAAGGATAATTACATGTAAATACAAGAATTAATTAAGTAGCTCTTTTCTCATTTTTTATACTGAATCACTATCAGATTCTGAATTTAAAAAGAAAAGTGCTGTACATACATTTTCAGTTTCCCGAAAACCTATATACAGCACTTTAGTTTGATTAAAGTAAAAATAGAATCAGATCTTCTGAACAGTTACATTGGTAACATTTCCACTTCCTGTAGATCCTGTTTCTGTCGAAATAATCGTAGAATTTTGATTCGGCGCTGCCGTAAAACGGATCTGATATCCGGCTGTAGGTGCAACAACCACGGTTGTATAATTCATCAGTTCACCTACAGTTCCCGAAGCAGCAACTGCGTTATAATGGCTTCCTCTTCCCAGATAATTCGCATCCGGTACAGGTCTGATACCAATGAGCAGCTGTGTTCCTGCGGGCATATTGGTAAAACTAGCCTGCAGCGTTACCAGATAATTTCCGGGCTGGTTAAAAGTCATCACACCAGTTCCGGTATTATAAGAATAGAAAGGGGAAGTCGCTATCGGTGCAGCGAATAATAATGTCGTGATCGTAGAAGAACTGATGTTCTGGTTCGCTGCCAAACGCGCATGAAACAGTGAATAAGCTGTAAAATCTATGGTCTTCAGAATTCCGGTAGCATCAGCTACAACCACCCTGTCGGTTCCTCCGATACCTACATTCGAATTAATATTACGGATACGGGCATTTCCAGACGCTACATCCAATTTTTCAGTGGGTGAAACTGTACCAATCCCTACTTTAGCACCTGAAGTTACACTGAAATCATTATCCTGTTGAGCCACAGAAGGAATTCCTGTTGCAGGATTGTCTTTAGATCCGTCAATATGAAAAGTTGTCTGGGGATTTTGAGTACCTATTCCCACTTGTGCGTACGCGATGAAGCTTGAACTGATAGCACACGCTATCATCATAGTTTGAATTTTTTTCATTATTTGTTGTTTTTTTCTAACGACAAATAAACAAAATTTATATTGAAAATCAATGAATTATTAGCAATTATTTTACTTAATTAATGCAAAATGTTAATTTACAGTAATTTAATCTTACAAAAAAGTAAAATAATCACAACTCATTGAATTATTGGAAGATAGGATTATTTTTCTTTCAATAATGTGGATCCGTTACACCATGCAGGATTAAAGGAAATAGAAGAATAAAAAAATCAGAACTGATAAAAAACGTTAATATCAGAATTTTCTTTCAATGACATAATCCAGCATAATATGCAGCGATTTTCTTGCTTCGGAATCCGGAAATTCATTCAGGATATTTTGAGCTTTCTGTTGAAATTCTTTCATCACTGTAATGGCATAATCCAATCCACCGGAGCTTTTCACAAATTCAATAAGCTCTTTTACACGTTTGGGATTGTTATTATATCTTTTTATGGTATCGAAATAATACTTTCTATCTTTTTCAGAGGCTATTTTCAAGGTATGAATCAAAGGCAGCGTCATTTTCTGTTCTTTGATATCAATTCCAACAGGTTTACCGATGACGTTTGAACTTAAATAATCGAAAAGGTCATCTTTGATCTGAAATGCCATTCCGGTATAAGTGCCGAAATCCATCATCTTTTTGGCTAAAGCTTCATCCGCATTATTGGAAAGAACTCCTATTTCACAGCATGCAGCAATCAGAGTTGCTGTTTTCTGCCGGATAATTTCATAATAAACCTCTTCCGTAATATCCAGCTTTCTGGCCTTTTCCAGCTGAAGAAGTTCTCCTTCAGACATTTCACGGATGGTTCTGGAAATCACCCCAAGCAGGTCATAATCTTTGTGATCTGTAGATAGTAAAACCGATTTTGATAAAAGGTAATCTCCCACCAGAACTGCAATCTTATTTTTCCACAGTGCATTGATTGAAAAGAAATTACGACGTTTAAAACTTTCATCCACCACATCATCGTGTACCAGAGTAGCGGTGTGGATCAGTTCGATCATTGAAGCACCCCGGTATGTTTTTTCCGTCACCTCACCCACCAGTTTGGCACAAAGAAACACAAACATAGGACGCATCTGCTTTCCTTTGGTGGTAACAATAAAACGGGTTACTTTATCCAATAAAGCTACTTTACTCTGCATTGACTCATAAAACTTCTGTTCAAAAAGTTTCATTTCATCATTGATCGGTCGTTTAATCTCTTCTACAATGTTTGCCACAATCTGCGATGCTGGGTGAATAATTATTAATTCTCACAAAGATAATTTTTTTCGCTCAATTTTAAGGCAAATTAATCTTTGAGTTGTTCTTTCGGGATAAAATAAAATGAAGGTTTTGTAGTTCCCAACGGAGATCTGAACTTTTCCCCTGAAATATAAATTCCCGTTTCATCTGCACTTATTCCCTCAATCTGTGCTAATGAAAGCGCAGTCCCGAGGTAATAATGCTTTGGTTTCTCTTTAAAAAATATTCCGGGTTCTGTTTCTGTAAAAATATCTAAAAAGACTTCTGTTTTCCTGGTATATCCTACTAAGTAAAGCTTTTTATCAAAGTAAGAAGCATCTGTAACCACGAAGCCTGTTTTATAGGTTTCTATTTTTTCTGCTTTTTGCATTTCTGAGAGTTCAGGATCTACAATATAATGCGTGGTTGCTTTTGAAGCCCATTCTTTGGTAAATATGTGCAGCTTTCCATTCAGGTAAATCATGGCTTCTGCATCGAAATCGTTCTTTGTGTTTTTAGCAATAAATTCGGTCTGTTCAGGATAATAAAACAAAATTTTCGTTCCATCGAGGGCTCTTTCCGAACCTGGAATTTTAATGACATTAGACTCATCGAGACGTTCGTATGGGACTTTGTAAATCGTTAGATCCTTTCTTGTTCCGGTATTATTTCCGAAATCCCCGATATAAAAATTCTCTCCGTCATTGGCTAACGCTTCCCAATCTGTATTGATTAAATTGGTTTTCAGTTTCCTGATAATTTCACCACTTTTTTTATCCAATTCAAAAAGTTCGGCAGGATTTCCACTGTCATTGAATGTATACAGCTTTCCATTGAAAATATTCAGTCCTGAAGTTTCTTCAATCTTATCATCCAGGTAATTAACTCTGTATTTTTTTATTTTCAGAAAATCAGTCCGCTGGGAAAATGCAGATTGGCCAACGAAAAGAGCAACTATCAGAAGGAGTTTTTTCATAAGACAAAAATAAGGTTTTATTGTGAGTTGGAGAGTTGGAGGGTTTGCATGTGATGCGGGATGCGGGTTTCGGGATGTGGGCTGCGGGTTTGGGGGGAGAGTGTGGATTCCTGCGGAATATAAATATTGCATAGCCATTGAAAAATGCCAATTCCAAAATAGAAAAACGGGCCGAAACAGCCCGCTTTTCCCTTAGATTTCTATTGATTTTAAATCAGAAGTTAAGCCGTTTTCTGCTCTTTCTGATTTTGCTGTTGTTCTTTCTTTTGTGCCTGTCTTGCAAAATACTCTTTCTGGTACTGCCTTACGGTTTTTCCTGTTCCGTCATGTCTCCATCCCGGGGAATTAAAGATATAATTGATTCTGTCTGTGAATTTTAATCCCGGCTGCTTCAGATCTTTCCAGATTTTTCTCCATTCATAAAATAATACCGTATCCGGTCTGTTATCCGGCATTTTTGGATAGATTCCATATTTCACGGGTACATTCGGATCTTCTTTTTGGAAGGTTCCAAATATTTTATCCCAGATAATGAGACACATTCCCATATTTTTATCCAGGTATTTCACATTACATGCGTGATGTACGCGGTGATGAGAAGGTGTTACCAGAATATATTCCAGGAATCCCATACTCTTCACAGTCTGCGTATGTACCCATGTTCCATACACTTGTCCGATGGCGTATGCCACCATGATGTGCCAGGGATTGAATCCTAAAAATGCCAGCGGTGAAAAATATAAATATCTGTAAAGCGGCTGTAATACGGGACTTCTGAATCCTGTTGTCAGGTTAAAATATTCTGAACTGTGGTGCGTAATATGAACTGCCCAGAATGCTCTGGAACGGTGGTCCACATAATGCAGCACATAATAGGCAAAATCTGTGATGATAAAACAAGCCAGCAGATACCAGATACTAAGATCCCATGAGAAAATCCTGTGATGATAAAAGAAAAACATTACGCCCATGGCAAATGCCTTCATGATAAGGTCAAGACCAAAGTTCATCAATGCAAGATAAACATTGGTGGCAAGATCTTTCCCGCTATATAACTTAGCTTCTGAAACGTGGCTGTAAATCATTTCAGCTAAAATGACAGTGGCATGCAATGGGATAGCCCATGCATACACATTTTCCAGCCCGTCCTCGCTCATAAGAAAATCCATCATCACAAAATAATTTGTGCAAAGGTAGGGTTTTAAGCTATTTTTTAAGAAAGTTTTAGGCTTTTTTTAAGGAAATTTTAATCTGTTGTTTTGTTGGCCAACTGCCCGCAGGCGGCATCAATATCACCTCCACGGCTTCTTCTGACCATTACGGTAATCCCTGCATTTTCAAGCTGACGGATGTAATTTTCTTCTGCCTGCTTGTTGCATTGGTCATATTTTCCGTCCCCGATCGGATTGTATTGAATCAGGTTTACTTTTGAAGGAACCTGTTTGCAGTATTTGATTAAAGCTTTAATGTCTTCATCGCCGTCATTGATTCCTTTCCATACGCAGTATTCAAAAGTAATTACAGAACCTGTCTTCTGATACCAGTACTGAAGAGCCTCCATAATATCCGTCAACGGGAATTTATCAGAGAAAGGCATGATCTCATTACGCTTGGATTCAATAGCAGAGTGAAGGGATAAAGCCAGCTTCACGCGCAGTTCATCATCTGCAAGCATTTTGATCATCTTAGGGATACCGGATGTAGAAACGGTAATTCTTCTTGGAGACATTCCCAATCCTTCCGGCTGGGTAATTTTTTTGATGGCTTCCACTACGTTTTTGTAATTCATCATTGGCTCTCCCATCCCCATAAAGACGATATTGGAAAGCGGTCTGTCGAAATACATTCTGCTCTGGCTGTCAATCAGGGCTACCTGATCTACAATCTCAGCTACTTCAAGGTTTCTCATCCTTTTCAGTCTTGCTGTAGCACAGAATTCGCAGTTTAATGAGCATCCTACCTGCGAAGATACACAGGCTGTAGTTCTTGTTTCTGTAGGAATAAGAACAGATTCCACCATCAGCCCGTCGTGAAGTTTCACTCCGTTTTTGATGGTTCCGTCAGAGCTTTTTTGAAGAAGGTCTACGGAAACAGGATTAATGGTATATTCTTCCGAAATTCTCTCACGAAGTGATTTTGAAAGATTCGTCATTTCGTCAATCGAATGGAGGTTTTTACTCCATAGCCAGTCATAGACCTGTTTCGCACGAAACGGCTTTTCTCCTAAAGACACAAAGTAGTCTTTAAGCTGGTCTAGTGATAATGTACGGATATCTTTCATTGTAAGGTTGTAGATTTTAGGTAGCAGGTTGCAGATACTATTATCTGCAACCTATTACCTATTATCTTTTTTATAGAATTAACATTGCGTCACCGTAAGAATAGAATTTATACTTTTCTTTTACGGCTTCTTCATAAGCGTGCATTACGAAATCTCTTCCGGCAAATGCAGCAATCATCATGATCAAAGTAGACTTCGGTGTGTGGAAGTTGGTAATCATTGAGTTCGCTACTCCGAAATCGTGAGGAGGATAAATGAATTTGTTTGTCCATCCGTTGAAAGCAGAGATTTTTTTGTTTGAAGAAACAGAAGTTTCCAATGCTCTCATGGTAGTAGTACCTACTGCACATACTCTTCTGTGAGATTCAACTGCTTTATTAATGATCGCAGCATTTTTCTCATCAATGATAATTTCTTCAGACTCCATTTTGTGCTTAGAAAGATCTTCTACCTCAATCGGGTTGAATGTTCCCAATCCTACGTGAAGGGTAACCTCAGCAAAATTGATTCCTTTGATCTCTAATCTCTTCATCAAATGCTTAGAGAAGTGAAGACCTGCTGTAGGGGCAGCTACTGCTCCTTCTACTTTTGCATAGATTGTCTGATATCTCTCTGCATCTTCAGGTTCTACAGCTCTTTTGATATATTTGGGAAGCGGAGTTTCTCCCAATTCTTTTAGTTTTGTTCTGAATTCGTCGTAAGATCCGTCGAATAAGAATCTTAATGTTCTTCCTCTTGAAGTTGTGTTATCAATAACCTCAGCTACCAAAGACTCATCTTCAGTGAAGAATAATTTGTTACCAATTCTGATTTTTCTTGCAGGATCTACCAAAACATCCCAAACTCTGGTTTCTTTATCAAGCTCTCTTAATAAGAAAACTTCAATTTTAGCACCTGTTTTTTCTTTATTTCCGTAAAGACGTGCAGGGAAAACTTTTGTATTGTTGAAGATGAACAAATCTTCTTCATCAAAATAATCCACAACATCCTTGAATAATTTGTGCTCGATAGTTTGTGTTTTTCTATCAAGTACCATTAATCTCGCTTCGTCTCTGTGCTCTGATGGGTGTTCTGCTAATAATTCCGCAGGAAGATCAAAATTAAAATCTGATGTTTTCATTTTTTAAATTACGGTTTAAAAATTATTGAAATTACAAGGTGTAATTTTCGGAGTGCAAATATACGACATTGAACACCCCTTTGTCAAGTATTATTTACAATCAAACATAAAACCGTGATTTTACGGGGATTTTCAAGACATAAAAAGAGTATTTTTGGAAAAATTAAAATTCAATATGGAATCTGTAAGTAAAATATACTTCATTGATAATCCGTATCCTGACGGTCATACAATTGAAAATTTCAGATGGAGTGGAAGAATTGATGAATATGGACTTATCTGGTTTGATTTTCATTTAAAAACTGAAAAATATTATGCCAATGACAATGAAAACAATGAAGAAGAAGACGAAGATCTGTCCGACTGGGACTCCAAAATCGTATGGAGAAACTATCATACCTGTACACTCTCTTCTAACTATTGGGGTGAACAGAGAGGAATCAGAATTAATAATCTTGATGAAAAATTAGATTTCGATGCTGTTGTTCAAAATGATCTTTTCAGTAATGATCTTCCGTCTGAACACCATTCTGATGATGACGATCTTGCTTTCAACATCTACCTGCTGGGGCATGACAGCTGTGCCGGACATCAGATCCGGTTTTCAAAAAAAGAAAATCACCGGTATGATATTATATGGACAGGCAAAATAGCACTGACCTACGCAGGTGATCATGAATTTTCACATGATTTCAAAGCAGAAATTGTCAATGCAGAATTTGAAGGTTTTCATTACCCTAAAACCTGGTCACTGGAAAAGGCAACTGAGATGTTCAAAGCCAGGCTTGCCGGTTTTGAAGCATATGAATTTGTGGATCTGAATCCTAAAAGTAACAAAAGGAAGTATAAACTCGACAAACTAAAATAATAACACTATATATCAACCAATAAAATTATCATTATGAGCAAATATTCAATAGAAGCATTTATCAATGAAACAAAAGAAAATCCACAACAAAGAGATTATTTTGAGCTGGAAACAAAGCATCTTCTGGAAATCAACCTTAATAATCAGGCGGTATGGACCAAAAGAGGAAGTATGGTAAGCTATGTGGGAAATATCAATTTTGAAAGGCAGGGAATGCTTTCCGGAGGACTTGGAAATCTTTTGAAGAAAGCGATCAGCGGTGAAGGTGCCAGGTTGATGAAAGCAGAAGGAACCGGAAAATTATATGTTGCTGATTCCGGGAAGAAAGTCCGTATTCTCTATCTGAACAATGAATCTGTTTGTGTAAACGGAAATGATATTCTTGCCCATGAACAAAGTGTAAAAAGTGATATTACTATGCTGAAAAGCATCGCTGGAATGATGTCCGGAGGTCTTTTCCAGGCAAAACTTTCAGGAACAGGACATATTGCTATTACGACTCACGGAGATCCTTTAACTTTACTTGTAACTCCTGATACACCTGTATTTACAGATCCGAATGCTACTGTGGCATGGTCCGGAAACCTCAGCCCGGAACTGAAAACCAATGTTTCTTTCAAAAGCCTTATCGGCAGAGGAAGCGGCGAAGAGTTTCAGATGAAATTCTCAGGTCACGGATGGGTACTGATTCAGCCTTATGAAGAGGTATATTATATGGAAAAATAAAAGAGACAAATTTTGAAGAGATTTAGTGTACATACTTTAATGATAATGAACTTTTTGATGAGATCACAAAAATGACTTATCCTGAAATACGTACTTTTTTCAGAGATTATATAGAAGGTACCCAACCCGTTCCTTTGAAAGAATATCTGGAAAAGGCAGGATTCAACTATGATGAAACCAATGGAAAGGTAACTCCAGTTTTAATCCTGATTCAAAACAAATTGCATTAAGAAAAGCCTGGATCAATCAATAAATTTTCACGCATATAACAAATATTTAAAAAAAAAATATAAATGAGCAAAACCAATAAAAAAGTGAAAATTAATAATCTATATTTTAATAACTACAAAACTGTTCAATTTTAAAATCCAATAAGCCTCAAATTCTTACAAACTACCTTCATCACTTCATTCTCTAATTACCTATCACCTTACCGGGATTTACAAAAGTTTTAATATATTTAAAAAAAAAATAGATGGACAATAGTAACTCCCGCAGAAACTTTCTTAAGACTGCCGCTTTAGCAAGCTTTGGGGCATTGGTTTTACCCAATTCTTTATTTGCTTATTCCAATGATTTTAAAACAGATAAAAAAGTCCGCGTTGGTTTTATCGGCGTAGGTCTTCGTGGTCAGGAACATGTAAAATTACTGGCAAAACGTAATGATGTAGAGATTGTTGCATTTGCAGATCCGGAAAAAAGAATGCTTGCCGCGTCTCAAAAAATCTTAAAAGACAATAATAAACCGGCTGCTCAGGAGTTTTCCAACGGGGAATACGATTATAGAAATCTGTTGAAATTAAAAACAATAGATGCTGTTGTGATTGCTACTCCATGGGAATGGCATCTTACCCAGGGTGTGGAAGCTATGCGTGCTAAAAAAATTGTAGGCATGGAAGTTTCCGGGGCGATAAAGCTTCAGGACTGCTGGGAATTTGTAAAGGTATATGAGGAGACGAAAGTTCCTATCTTTATGATGGAAAATGTATGCTATCGAAGAGATATTATGGCCATCCTGAATATGGTCCGTAAAGGAATGTTCGGAGAGCTGGTACATGGAAGAGGCGGTTATCAGCATGACCTGAGAGGTGTTCTTTTCAATGACGGAGTTACTCCATACAATTCCGGTGCTGAGTTTGGAGAAAAAGGCTTCAGTGAGGCAAAATGGAGAACTGAACATTACGTAAAACGTAACGGAGAACTTTATCCTACCCATGGATTAGGTCCGGTTGCGATGATGATGGACATCAACCGAGGAAACCGTTTAACAAGGCTTTCTTCATTCTCTTCAAAATCAGTGGGGCTTCACAAATACATTGTTGAACATGCAAAGGGCGGAGAAAACCATCCTAGTGCCAAAGTAAAATTCAACCAGGGAGATATTGTAACCACTCAGATTGCCTGTGCCAATGGAGAAACCATCCTTCTTACTCATGATACAAGCTTACAAAGACCTTATGATCTTGGTTTCAGAGTTCAGGGAACTGAAGGGTTGTGGCAGGATTTCGGATGGGGAGATTTCAACCAGGGACATATTTATTTTGAAAAAACCATGAACCATACCCACCGTTGGGACAATACTGAAAAATGGATGAAAGAACACGATCATCCGATGTGGAAAAAGTTTGAAGCTACTGCTGCAGGTGCCGGACATGGCGGAATGGATTTCTTTGTGATGAATACTTTTATTGAATGTATCAAACGGAATATAGAGTTCCCGATGGATGTGTATGATCTTGCATTGTGGTATTCTATTACGCCATTAAGCGAAGAGTCTATTGCCAAAGGCGGTCAGGTAGTTGATATTCCTGATTTCACCAATGGAAAATGGAAAACCCGTAAACCTGTATTTGGAATGACCGATGAGTTCTAAGAAAACATTACTTATACTGGCAGGCGGATTAGGCAGCAGATACAAGGGGCTTAAACAGGTAGACGGCATACTCGATAACGGTTCGCCAATTCTTGAGTATTCCATCTTTGATGCACTGGAAGCCGGTTTCCAAAAAGTCGTTATTATTGTCAACAAACTGATTCCTGAAAGTTATATTGAAAGACTCAACGGCATTTCAAAAGCTAAAAATTTTGAATTGATCTGGGTATATCAGGAGATAGACAGCATTCCTATTTCACTGGAAGGTTTTGATTATCCTGACCGTACGAAGCCATGGGGAACCGCTCATGCCGTACTTTGCGCCAAATATTCAATACAGGAACCTTTTGTGATGATCAACGCGGATGATTTCTACGGAAAAGAAGTGTATCAGCTCGCTGCACATGAAATTAACCATCATCATATATCAGATACACAATTAGGAATGATTGCTTATCCTGTAGGTACAACGTTGAGTGGAAACGGTACTGTAGCCAGAGGAATATGTACGCTGGATGCTGAAAACTACCTGATCAAAGTGGTGGAACAAACATCCATTCAAAGAATAAATAACTCAATTGTTTACATTGAAAACGGAGAAAGTATACAACTGGATCCTGACACCCTGGTATCCATGAATTTTTTTATTTTCCACCCACACATTTTCTGTTATCTGGACACCTATTTTTATGATTTCATAGAATCTGATCCACTGCCTGATCAGGAATTTTATATTCCTTCTGCAGTACAAAGAATGATGGATGAAAACAGAGTAAAGGTAAAGGTAAAAGTATCTCCTTCCCCATGGATGGGAGTTACGTATGCTGATGATAAAAAGGAAGTTAAAGATTTTCTGATTTCAGAGATTAAAAACAACAGATACCCGGAAAATTTATGGAGCTAAATGATATTGTTGCTGAATTTATCGGTACGGACAGTTATGACCTTACTCCTATTACTGACGGGTTGATCAATACCACCTATCTTCTGGAGGATAAAGGGCAGGGGAAAAAGTTTATTCTGCAGAAAATCAACAATCATGTTTTTAAACAGCCGGAAGTGGTCGTTAATAACCATTTAATGATTAATGAAGTTCTCAGGTCAAATCATTATCAATTTGAAATTATAGAACCTGTTCCTTCTCTTACCGGTAAAATTCTGGTAAAAGATAAAAATGGTCAGCCATGGCGTATGCTCAGTTTTGTAGAAAATAGTATAACATTCCTTACTGCTCCCACTTTGCAGACGGCTTATGATGCTGCTAAAACCTTCAGTTATTTTCTCAATACGGTCAATACTGAAAAACTGCCTGCCATTGAAGATTCTCTTCCCAATTTCCTCAATTTTGAGAAGAGGGTTGCAGATTATAAAAACTCACTCAAAAATGCAGAACCTCATTTAAGAGAAAATGCCAGGGTTGAAATTGAAATCACCAACCAGCTTTTGTCCTTACCGGACCGATGGATTGAGATGGAGAAAAACAATCAGATCCCAAAAAGAATTATTCATGCAGATGTAAAGATCAGTAATATTCTCTTTGATCAGAATCATCAACCTTTAGCGGTGATTGATCTGGATACCATGATGATTTCCACTATTTTGTATGATTTTGGAACCATGATTCAGTCTTACACCAATACCACCCAGGAAGATGATGGAAGCGCCATAGATAATTTCAACCCTGAAATGTATAAAGTCGTAAAAGAAGGATTTTTATTCCATTTAAAAGAAAAACTGACACCACTGGAAGCTGAGAATCTCGATTATGCAGCACAGGTCGCTATTTATATTCAGGAACTTCGTTTCTTAACCGATTATCTGAATGGAAGTACGTACTATTCTATCACGCATCCTGAACACAATCTGGACAGAACAAAAAATCAATTGGAACTGTTGAAAGGATTGAGAGAATACTTAGGTGCTAGTGGAGGGTTGGAGAGTTTGAGAGTTTGAGGGCTGGGTTTATAAAGTGCATAGATTCCTGCTGAATGACAAAGTGTATGCATAAATAAAGCGTCCCAGTTGTCCATTCTGCAGGAATCTATACGTTTACAATTTCAGCATTCTAACTCTCAAACCCTCCCACTCTCAAACTCTCAAACCAAAAATTCCAATATTCTCTTCCACTCTTCCAGCTTCTTTTCAAAGGAAACCGTATGAAGCGGGCTGGTAGAAGGCAATAAAAAAACGGGCAGCTTATAATTTTTCCCGAGCAGTTTCTGTAAGTTCTTGTATGACTTTCCACCGTTGCAGAAAATGGCTTTGATATTTGGGTGTTTTTCTAACAATTCTGCGATCTGATTGGCTTCTTCATTCCTGATTTCAGAATCCAGGCTTCCTTTTCTCTCGCAGGAATCGATAACATCCCAAAGGGCAATATGATGTTTCTTTATCGTTTCAATTCTTTGTTTGTAATCATCAGTAAATTCTTCGTTCAGCAATTCAAAAATGATTTTCCAGAATTTGTTTTGAGGATGAGCATAATACTGCTGTTTTTCCAGTGATTTCACTCCGGGAATTGATCCTAAAATCAGAATTTCAGACTGAGCGTTAATAATGGGTGGAAATGAAGAAATACGGTTTTGCATCTTCAAATATATTGATTTTATTGTTTGCAGATTAGGAAGCCGGAAGAGGTAGGCTGGAAGTTACTGTTAGTCTCACCATTTATAGAGGTCATCATACATTAATGATATCATCGCTTAAAAAAGATGAAAATATGGAAAAAACTACTCATCACAACCTCCATAACTTCATTCTTCAAGCACCCAGCTTCCAACTCAATCTTATCTTAAACTTAGCTTATTTAGGTTTTGGCTAAAGCCGTTGGATTTTTGATTATAAAAAAAGCGGGCTAAAGCCCGCTCCTATTGATATTTTATATTGTCTGTCTATAAAGTTTCCTTCAGCCAGTCGAAGAATTCTCTCTGCCATACCAATCCGTTTTGAGGATGAAGTACCCAGTGGTTTTCGTTCGGGAAGTACACCAGTTTAGATTTTAATCCTCTTAATTTTGCAGCCTGGAAAGCTTCCTGACCTTGCTCGTAAGGAACACGGAAATCAATTCCTCCCTGAACAATCATGATGGGTTTGTTCCATTTTTCCACGAAGTTGCTTGGATTAAATTCTGTGTATGCTTTTGGAAGTGGTTTTTCCCATGGAGAACCAAGATCCCAGTTGGCAAACCATAGTTCTTCGGTAGTCAGATACCATGATTTCATATCAAATAAACCATCGTGAGCAATAAATGTCTTGAATCTGTTCTCATGGATTCCAGCCAGCATAAATACGCTGTATCCTCCATAACTAGCTCCTACAGCTGCTACCCTGTCACCATCCACGTAAGGTAAAGTTTTCGCAAAGTCTGTGGCTGCCAGATAATCTCTCATTGGCTGCCCGCCCCAGTCTTTTGAAATGTCTTCATTCCATTTTGTTCCCCAGCCCGGCATCCCTCTTCTGTTTGGAGCCACTACGATATAATCGTTGGCTGTCATAAGAGCAAAGTTCCATCTTACACTGAAATATTGAGTAAGCGCAGACTGCGGCCCTCCCTGGCAGTATACCAGCGTTGGGTATTTTTTGTTCGGATCAAAATTCGGTGGATAATGGAACCAAACTCCCATTTCCTTACCGTCTGAAGTTTTCACCATTTTAAGTTCAGATTTCCCCTGAGCTAACTTCGCATACGTTTCCTTGTTCGCTTCAGTTACCTGCTTCATTTCTCCGTTCTTAACGTTTACAGAGAATAATTCTGTAGCATGGTTTACGTCTGTTCTTCCTACTAAAAGTGAAGTTTTATTGTCTGTAAAGATTTCGTTGACGTCAAAATCTCCCTTGGTGATCTGCTGTACTTTTGCTGATTTTGAATCCAGCGAGAAAAGCTGTTTTGTTCCTCTGAATGCCGCTGTGAAGTAGATTGTTTTTGAATCTGCTCCCCAAAGAACATCTCCTGAAACACTTTCATCCCAGCCAGAGGTAAGGTTAGTGGTCTTCCCTGACTTCCAATCCAGGATTTTCACATCATTTTTATCAGCTTCATATCCGTCTCTTGCCATACTCTGCCAGATCAGAGATTTTCCGTCCGGGCTGAACTTAGGGTTTACATCATATCCTTTGTTGGATTCTGTAAGGTTTTTGGTAGTACCAGATGCCAGATCATAAGCAAAGATATCGGTATTGGTACTTGTAGCATATTCTTTACCACTTTTAGGTTTGGTAACATATAAAAGCTGGGCAGAATCCGGGCTCCAGATAAAATCTTCAGCACCACCGAAAGGTCTTTGAGGAGAATCCCAGGTTTTCCCTTCCAAAAGGTCTTTTGCTCCTTCTACCTTATCAGAAGTATTCACTACAAATACATGATTGTACTTACCTTCATTGAAATAATCCCAGTGTCTGTGGTTCAGGTCTGTGTATACCTGAGCCGTTGTTTTAGGAGTATCGCTGAATTTATCTTTCCCCATTACTTTCTCCACCAATACCTGCTTACTGAAGGCAATCTTCTTTCCGTCCGGAGAAATTACGATATTATCTGCTTCACCAATGGTATAAAATTCTGCCCAGGTTTTTCCGGCATCTTTGGAAAGATAGATTTTATCTCCTTCCTGAGCATATATTCCGTTTTTATCCCACTGAATAAGGGCTTTTTTCCCGAAATCTATTTTGGAAGACTGATGATTAAGAACATTCAGAAAATAGTTCTCGTTTTTCGTTTTCTCTGTTTTCAGGTCTACCTGTCCTACTTTATAGATAAGGGAGCCCTGATCCGGTGAAACTGCCTGTACTCCAACTTTTTTCAAAGTCCAAAGAATTTCAGGCGTCATTACTTGTTGTGCATTCATTAAAAGCGGAGCTGCCAAAGCCAGCAGACTGTACTTAAGTTTCATATGTTGATATTCATTTTTAACGGATGTACAAAATCAGCTGATTTCCTACATCCTTTTATTAAATTCAAAGATTGCCAAAGTTAATATTTAAAATAAAAACGGACGAAAGAATTAACATTAAGTTTTTAAAGTTGAAAAATAATTGATTTATGTATGGCAAAAATTTTATTAGTTTTACAAAAAACTAAACTAATACCCATTTAATATGAAAAAATTTATACTTTTTTCTTCACTTTGTGTATCCTCATTCTTTTTTTCACAGCTTACGATGAGTCCTTTTCCCAATCATTATTATAATCCTTATCAGGTCACTATTAATGGAAACGGGACTATTTATTATACCACTGACGGAAGCACTCCGACAATTAGTTCTTCCTATGCCGTAAATAATGTGCAGATTTCTATTGATCAGAATAAAGAGATCAAGGCATTTCTTGTTAACGGACAAGGAAGTTCGTCTCCTGTAATCAGTAAAAAGTATTACACAGGAAATATTCCTAATGCTGTTATTTATTTTAAAGCTCCTTCTACATGGACTTCAGGAAGCTGTGTAATGGTTGATATGGTCAGTCCCAATTCTATAGACGGATTTGCAATCGATACCTTCTGGCCCGGAGTTGTGATGCAACCTGCAGGGTGTGAATCATGGTATAAGACTACAAGAGATTTTGAAACTGCCAATGTCCGTTTTAATAACTGTACTCTATTTGAAAATATTCCTGCCACCATCAGCACCAATCTGATCACGATGGGAAGTACTTTGTATTATGATTTTACGGATGGGGTCATAACCACTCCGCCTTCATGCTTATTTTTAGCGTCTAATGAATCAGTCTCTAAAAATAACAGCATTTTAATCAAAGTTTATCAGAACCCTGTTTCAGATATTTTAAAAGTAAATACGGACCGGAATTTCAATGAATATGAAATTATAGATGTGAACGGAAGAGTGATTTTAAAAGATCAGTTTGTGAAAGAAATCTTAATTAGTCAGCTTATTTCGGGAAATTACTTTCTAAAGCTTACAGATTCGAAAGGAGATCTAGTGTTACTGAAGTTCATTAAAAAATAAAGAAATCCGCTCGTTGAGCGGATTCCTTTATTTTGATCTTTTATAATTTAATTAATCTCCATCTGAGAACATAGAGTTCGCCAGAGAAGTTACAATTGATAATAATATACTGAAGATAAATGCCCACCAGAACCCATCTACGACCATACTGTCGATGAAATAGTCTGCAATCAGGACAATTGCGGCATTAATTACCAGGGCAAAGAATCCTAAGGTAAGAATGGTCAACGGAAGGCCAAACAGACTTAAAATAGGCTTTACAAATATATTAAGAACCCCAAGTACAATCGCAAAGATGATGGCTGAAGAGAATCCTTCAAATTGTACTCCCGGTAAAATTTTGGTTAAAAGATAAGCAACAATCGCTGTAATAAATAGTCGGATAATTAAGTTCATTGTGATATTTTTTAATGTTTATGGGGTTTGTTGAGCAAAAGCTATTCCATTCCGGGAAAAAAAATGCTTTGAAACCCTTTATTGAAGGAATATTTTGTCTTTTATTTTATTTTCATCATGGTGACTAATGAAGTGGCTACATGACTTTCAGAATCAGAACCTTCGGTCTGAACATAGATTTCCGTTCTCACCACAACAATTTTTCCGCCCCCTTTGATGACATAGGATTTTGAAATCAAAGCATCACCCATTGCCGGACGAAGGTAGTTCACTTTCAGCTCAACGGTCACAACATAACAGTCTTCCGGATAGTGGCTCACAGCGGCATATCCTGAAGAAACATCCACCAGAGAGGCGATCATTGCGCCATTGAACATTCCTGCTTTTCGGGTCATCATTTCCATCTTAGGGATCTTCATGGAGATAAAATCAGTTTCTACTTCCAGCAGTTCTGCTTTATAGAATTTCAGGGTTTCCGAGCGGCTGAAGCTGTCTGTAATGAGTTTCTTTTTTTCTGGTGTCATGAATTTTATTTTAAACAAAGGTAAGTGCTACAGGCTTTTTTATCTCAATGATCTTTCAATTTTTCATTAAAAAGCCGCTTCATAAACATGAAACGGCTTCTTTTCAAGGATTTTAACCCTTCTTACACAACAAACGATAACTTTTCAGATGAACCTGACGCTTTCAGATGATGATCTTCTTTGATCATATCGGCTGCTTTTTCACCAATCATAATGGTAGGCGCATTGGTATTTCCGGAAACCACATCCGGCATAATGGATGCATCTGCTACCCTTAATCCTTTTATTCCATATACTTTCAGTCTCGGATCTACTACAGAATGGCTGTCGGTTCCCATTTTACAGGTTCCGGTCATATGATGATAGGTGGAACATGATTTTTTGATATAATCTATCACTTCCTCTTTTGTTTTTCCTTCTCCGGGATAGATTTCACCGTCATTCCATTCTTTCATGGCTTCTGTTTTTCCCATTTCGCGGCATATTTCAACACATTGGTAAAGGGCTTCCAGATCGGATTCTTCAGAAAGATACATCGGGTTAATTTCCGGAGAAGCGGAAGGATCGGAAGACGTCAGTTTAATATACCCTTTACTGGCAGGTCTGATAAATCCGGCGCAGAATGTAAATGCGTTTTGCGGCCCTGTGAATCCCGGACTGTAATAAGGAAGTCCCATAAACAAAGGCTGAAGATCCGGGAAAGCCATTTCTTCTTTGCTTTTCCAGAATAACTGGGCTTCCAGCAGATTGGCTTCCGGAGCAGGAATTTCTTTTTTAGCTTTAAAAATAACACTTGCCAAAAGATGATCCTGAAGGTTTTTTCCAACTCCTTTCAAATCTTTTACTACCGGAATTCCCACTGATTCCAGTTCCTGTTGATCACCAATTCCGGAAAGCATCAGAAGTTTGGCAGATTCTATGGTTCCACAGGATACAATCACTTCTTTTTCTGCTTCCACTTCTACTAATTCACCGTCTTTCAAATACTGAACTCCGATGCACTCGTTTTCTTCAAAAATTAACTTCTGAGCCAGCGCATTGGTATGAATATGCAGATTAGGTCTCGATTTCACAGGATCTAAGAATGCTTTTGCCGTAGAACATCTTTTATGATCTTTACCTACACTGAGATGATTAAGACCTGCACCCCAGATTTCTTTGTTAAAATCATCTGTCAAAGGATAGCCCAATTCTTTACAGGCTTCAATAGCACTTATTGAAATGGCATTCGGGCGCTTGATACGGCTTACAAAAAGCGGTCCTTCCCCTCCATGAATGTCATCTTCACCTTCTTCATGGGTTTCTGATTTTTTAAAGTAAGGCAGAACACTTTTCCAGTCCCAGCCCACACATCCTTTATAAGCCCAACTATCATAATCCTGCTGATGCCCTCTGATGTAGATCATTCCATTGATGGAACTTGAGCCACCCAATGTTTTACCACGAGGCCAGTATCTTGTATTCCCTCCTGCATGTTCCTGCGCAACGGTATGATAAGCCCAGTCTCTTTCGGTATTCCAGATAGCGGGCCAGCCGGCCTGTTCTTCCACTTCAGTAACTTTATCATCAGGACCTGCCTCCAGCAGAAGAACATTTATATTTTCATTTTCGCTTAATCTGTTAGCGATTACAGCGCCTGCCGAACCGGATCCGACAATTATAAAATCGTATTTCATGAGTTCTAACTTTATTTTTTAATGCTGATGACTTTAGGAACTGTAACTGCTTTTAATCCTTCTATTCCGAACTCTACTCCATAACCGGATTGTTTTGCCCCTCCGAAGGGAACAAACGGGTGAATAGCACCATGCTGATTGATCCATACGGTTCCTGCTTCCAGTTGTGCAGCCACTTTCTGAGCTTCGTCAAGATCATCACTCCAAACGGAAGCTCCCAGTCCGTTTTCTGAATCATTGGCTTTATTGATCGCTTCTTCCAACGTTTTATACTTAATAATTGGTAATACAGGACCAAACTGTTCTTCGTCTACAATTCTGTCTCCGTTATCTACATTTCCAACCAGAGTTACGGGAATAAAATAACCTTCCAGATCAGGTTTTTGCCCTGTGAATATGAAGTCTGCTCCGATATTTTCAGCATCAAGAATCAGATCCTGAATTTTATCGTACTGCATTTTATTCTGGATAGGCCCTAAAACGCTGGCTTCATCCGCTCCGTTCCCCATCGGAATATTGGAAGAATAGTCTGCCAATGCTTTAACGACTTTTTCGTAATCGTTTTCATGAACGTATAGTCTTTTTAAGCAGGCACAGGTTTGCCCCATATTCAGGAAAGCTCCCCAGAAAATTCCATCAATATACTTAGAGACATCAAGTCCGGGTAAAATAATTCCTGCATCATTTCCTCCACATTCAAGGGTTAATCGGGCCATATTTTTAGCAGAAGCTTCTATAACTTTCTTCCCCGTCGCGATAGAACCTGTGAACATAATTTTCACAATTTCCGGATGTGAGGTAAGGTAACTTCCCACTTCTCCTCTGCCGGTAACTACCTGCAAAATATCCTCAGGAAGCACACTGTTGATCACTTTTATCATTTCCAGACTGCAGAAAGTGGTATATTCCGAAGGTTTGATGATGACAGCATTTCCCATTCTCAATGAAGGAATAATCTGCCAGATGGCAATCATCAAAGGCCAGTTCCAGGGAGCAATGGCTGCTACTACTCCAATCGGGTTTCTGTATACAACATCTTTCCGGGTGTCGTCTTCGAAAACAATTTCTTCGGGTAAATCCAGTGATGCGGGAACCTGTGTCCAGCCTACACAAGCCTGCATTTCGAAATTAGCTCCAGGACCATTCAACGGTTTTCCCTGCTCGCGGGTGATCCATTCTGCAAGGTGTTTTGAATTTTGCTGCAACGCTTCCGCTACTTTTAATAAAATCTCTTTTCTTTCTGCATCCGGTCTTGCGGCCCATAGTTTCCGGGCTTTTTTTGCTTTCTCAATTTTATCATCAATCTCCTCTCTGGAAGTATTGATAACTTCACCTATAACCTCTAAAGTAGAAGGATTTACGGATAAAAACTGAGTATCTGGGGTATGGGTTTGTTTGGCTGCTGATGTATTTTCCATTGTTTTAAATTATTTTGTATTTTACGTAATCCGAAAATGGCAATAACATGATATAAATTATTTACTTATTCTCTATTTTTTTTAACCTAAACTCTCCCTATCATGGAAAAGATCGAAGAAAAAACTGTTTTCAGCATTCCTTTTGGTGAATTGAATGTATTTGAAACAAATGTAGTTTGTCATGATTTTCCTTTCTTTTTTGAAAAGCCTGTCATCACACTTATGCTGAGTGGCAATAAGATTATTCGCAGTGATGATGAGACTTTTGAGTTCAAGGAGAGAAGTGTATTTATTCCGCCCTGTAACAAGGAACTGAGTATAGATATTCATCCCGTTTTTAAAGAACCTACGAAATGTCTGGTATTGAATATTGAGCAGGAATATATTGACAGTGTATTCTCCGAAGTGATTGAAAACTGGCATCCGGACTGGGACAGAACAGGAATTATGATGAAAGAAAACACTGTGAAAAAGTTCATCAGCTCGGATGAGTCTTTATGGAGAAGCCTTACCAATCTTTATAACAGAAGAATTGACGGAAATCTTCATAATACCTCGGATTTTCTTTTAAGCTTAAGTCTTAAAGAACTGATTTATGAGCTGATGAAAACCAATGCAAAGCATATCCTCCTCCATTCTGGAAAGGCAGAAAATATACAGAACGGACTTCAGGAAGTGGTTCATTTCATCAAAAACAATTACAGAGAACCAATTACCATCAGGAGACTTGCTGCGCTTGCAGGAATGAGCGAAGCCAATCTGTTTAAAAAGTTTAAGCATTCCTACAGCTGTACTCCGGTAGAATATATTATCCAACTGAGAATAGAACATGCCAAGCAATTGCTGATCAGCAATCCTGAAATCGGGATTAAAAATATCTGTTTTGAATCAGGTTTTAATACATTGGAGTATTTTTACAGAAAATTTACCCAGATCACCGGAAAGTCTCCGAAGAAGTTTAAGGTAGATTGATAGATAAAGCTGGAAAATGGAAGCAAGAAGATGGAGGTTAGTACCGGTCTTTTTATTTCTGGCAGTTGTCATTATTTAATAAAGTAATCATCCTATGTACTGTAAAAAAGTGTTTATTGTTGTAAGTCTTCTCTTATGCTGTGTCTTTTATGCGCAAACCCTGCATTTGTATGGCGGTGCAGATCAAAAAGAATATCTGGGATGTTTAAACTGTGACAATTTTGATAAAAATTCGATATGGAATAAGTTTGGTGATTACGGAAATATTTTCAGCTCAAAATCTATCTGGAATACGTATGGAAACTACGGAAGTACCTATGGCCCCTATTCACCATGGAATGCTTATGCTTCTTATCCTCCGGCAATTGTTGATCAGGATGGAAATTTCTTCGGGTTTCTTACTTTGAATCCTTATCAATCTGGCAGGTCTGAACTGGAGCTGGCTGTGATTTTGTGTAAGCATCATGAGGAGATTAAAAGCGATGTTGGCGCCTGGTATGAGAAATTGTTCCAGTAAAACTACCCCGTCAAAAATTCTTTGAATTTTCGCCACCGCTCCGGAAGAGGGGAATTTTTACGTCTTCAGTTGGGGTATTGGTACATAATATAACGAATGTGATTGTATAGAAAAAGGGTAAGGCGGGATTTCTGCGGAATGACGAATAAAAAGCTTAGTTTATCCATGCACCTGGTCATTCCATAGGAATTTCTGCATTGTTTTTGTTGGAAAACGCAAAGACGCTAGTTTTGTCTTAAGTAAGGCGCAAGGATTTTTATCTCCGATAAAATGGATTGTAGCTTTGCATTTACAATGTAAATTATTTAACTTTTCCTGATTATTGAATTCAAAAACTCACGTACTCCATTATGCTGAATGATTACAAAAAACACGAATTGTTTGGGAAAACCCTGATACAGAAAATTGATATATCAGGGCCCTTCAGGTATGATTTTCCGGTTTCGGAGCAAGCCTGCTTTCTGTATGTACTTAAAGGTGAGTTTCAGTACAAAACAGAGGAGCAGGAGTTTGATGTTACTGCAAATTATTCCCTTTTTCTGAATTGTATCAGCTCCGGAAAACATATTCAGAACTCAACGTCAGAGGATCATTGTGAAATTGTGATCATTACGTTCTATCCTGACATCCTGAAAAAAATTTATGACAGAGAATTGCCTTTATTGCTGCAAAAACCTTCCGATATCGTTTCTAATAAATCCAATGAGAAAATAAACAATGATTTCCTGATCCAGAAGTATGTAGAGGGGCTGCTTTTTTATTTTGAAAACCCTTCCCTCGTTAATGAAGATATATTGGTTCTAAAGCTCAAGGAAATCATTTTGCTGCTGGCTCAGTCACACAGTGCAAAGGCCGTTCAGCTGATCCTGTCACAGCTTTTCTCTCCCACCGCTTATTCTTTTAAGCAAATCATTGAAGCGAATTTATTTTCACAGCTAACAATCGAACAGCTTGCTGAGCAAAGCAATCTAAGTGTATCATCTTTCAAAAGAGAATTTGCAAAACTATACAACGATACTCCTGCCAATTATATAAGAAATAAAAAACTGGAAAAAGCCGCTGAATTACTTTTAATATCCGATGAACGCATTACCGATATCGCGTTCGAATGCGGATTCAATGATCTGGCCACTTTTACCAAAAACTTCAGTGATAAATATCTTATCTCCCCTTCAGGCTACCGTCAGGAACGGAAAGAAAAATAACTGAACCATATTTTATGATACGGACATTTCTTAATTTCGATAAGGAATGTTTTTTTGAACCGAAATCCCAAATTTTTGAACTAAATCAAAAAATAATTTCTATGATTCTATTGCAAATTTGTACCGTCAGTTTCAGGGAACAGTAATATACCTGCAGCTTATAAGTATCAATTTAAAATACAATCAATATGAATCTATCAGGTTTAGGAATTTTCCACACGATTATTGGCGTAACAGCTCTTGTTGGCGCAGTGATCGGATTTATCAGATATGGTAAAATCAATCTGGCTAAGCCGTCAGGAAAGGTCTATTTTTATGCGACGGCCATCACTTCACTTACTGCATTGGGTATCTCAAAAAACGGAGGTTTTAATGCAGGACATGTGTTTTCATTATTTATCATCGTTTTGATCGCTGCAGCCTATTTTCTTTTTGCCAATAAAAAAGGAAGTAAGAAAGCCCGATATTTTGAGAATTTTCTATTGTCATTCAGCTTTTTTCTGTCGCTTGTCCCAACTGTTAATGAGACATTCACACGGGTTCCGATTGGACATCCTTTGGCCAAAGACATCAAAGATCCGATCATTGGGCAGACTCTTCTTGTTATTTTACTGCTTTTTATTGTTGGATCTGTTTTTCAGTTTATCAAACAGAAAAGAGAGAATGTTGAAGTTTCATGATGACAGGTTATTCAAGAAACTGTAAAACCACCCCGTCAAAAATTCTTTGAATTTTTGCCACCTCTCAAGAGGGGAATTTTTACGTATTCAGTTAGGGTATTGGTACACAGATTGGATAGAAAAAGGGTAAGGCGGGATTCTTTCAGAATGACAAATACAACGCATAGTTTATCCATACAGCTTGTCATTCCCTAGGAATCCCGATATAAAATAACCGATACGCTTAATTAGGTATTGAAAAATCACGGGTTCGAATCCCGTATTCTCCATTTGATAATTCTAGTTAGTTTATTTTTTTCTAATGATCATTGACGATGTAGATCAAATATACTATTGATTAGCTCAATTGTACGTGGAAATCATCGCTTAAGGTCAATACACCTTCTGTGATCGCTTCCGGGTGGGTAGAGAAGCCTTTTAATTTTGAAGTTTTTCCTTTTAATACCAGGTCTAAAAGCTGTTTATCCGATAATTTTTTACCAAAGATTTCGAACGTAATTTTAAAACCGCAGTTTTTGAAATCGGAGCAGCCTACAGCGGTTTTTCCTTTGATCAGATTATGTTCTTTGCATTTTGGGCATTTCGTTTCTTCCCAGGACTGCAGTTCTTTTTTCTGTGCGGGTTCTCTTTTTTTCTTCTCCTTCACTTCTTCTTTTCCTTCTTCCTGAAGGGTAATTACTTTCCCTTTTCCGTACACCACTTTCTCTGTCAGTTCGGTCACCATCTGAATCAGTTCTTCTTTGAAAAGATTAGCTTCATACTCTCCTTTTTCAATTTTACGAAGTTTGGATTCCCATTCTCCGGTCAGTTCAGGGCTTTTTAACAGCTCATCTTCTATGGTATCGATCAGCTGGATTCCGGTTTGGGTAGCAATCAGATTTTTTCTTTTCTTCTCAATGTATTTTCTTTTGAAAAGGGTTTCTATGATGTTGGCACGGGTGGATGGTCTTCCGATCCCGTTGTTCTTCAGCATTTCACGCAATTCTTCATCTTCTACCTGTTTTCCGGCAGTTTCCATCGCTCTCAGCAGTGTTGCTTCTGTGTAAGGTTTTGGAGGCGTTGTTTTTCCCTGGTGGATCATCGGATCGTGGGGTCCGGTTTCTCCTACAACAAATTCAGGAATCGTTTGTTCTTCCTCTTTTTCTTTTTCCTTATCGGTGGTTTCCTCTTTCGGTTCTTTGGCGTAAACAGCTCTCCATCCTGCTTCAAGAACCTGTCTTCCGCTGGTTTTGAAAGGAATGGTACCTACTTTTCCTTCTACCAAAGTATTGGAAATTTTACATTCCGGATAGAATACGGCTATAAAACGTTTTGCAATCAGATCATAAATCAGTTTTTCTTCCCTGCTCAGATTCTGAGAAGGTGGAATTTCCGTAGGAATGATGGCGTGGTGATCGGTTACTTTGGTATCGTCGAAAACAGCCTTTGATTTTGGAATCGGAGCTTCCAGCAACGGGGCAATCAGATCCTGATACGGATACATTTTCTGAAGGATTCCTGCAATTTTCGGATATAAACTGTCTGATAAGTAGGTGGTATCAACACGCGGATAAGTTACGTGCTTCTTTTCGTACAGACTTTGCACATAATTCAGGGTATTTTCTGCTGAATATCCATATTTTTTATTGGCTTCTACCTGAAGTCCGGTCAAATCGAAAAGTCGTGGATTTTTTTCTTTTCCTTCTTTAATTTCGAAAGAAACGATCTCAAATGGATTGACTTTAAGGTATTCCAATCCTTTTTCTGCGCGTTCCAACGTCTTTAAACGATCTATGGCTGCACTGAAAAGGACATCACGGTATTTGGTTTTAAGCTCCCAATATTCTTCTGTGGTAAAAGCATCAATTTCTTTCTGACGCTGCACAAGCATCGCCAATGTAGGAGTCTGCACTCTTCCAATGGAAAGAACAGCTTTATTTCCCCCGAATTTCTTCGTAAAAAGCCTGGTAGCATTGATTCCCAATAACCAATCTCCTATAGCTCTGGCGTTTCCGGCCAGATACAGGTTTTTATAATCTTCTGCTGGTTTTAAGCTCGCAAACCCTTCTTTAATAGCATCTTCCGTTAGTGAAGAAATCCATAAACGCTGAATCGGTTTGTTGCATTTTGCTTTCTGCAATACCCAACGCTGAATGAGTTCTCCCTCCTGCCCGGCATCCCCACAGTTAATGACCTCATCACATTCTTCTACTAATTTCTCGATTACTTTAAACTGATTTTCCACGCCTTTATTCGGGATCAGTTTGATTCCAAAACTATTGGGAATAATCGGCAGTGAAAAGAGGTTCCAGGATTTGAACTGCGGACCGTAATCGTGAGGTTCTTTCAGGGTGCAAAGGTGTCCGAACGTCCATGTTACGCAATAGCCGTTCCCTTCCATATAGCCTTGTTTAGGCGTGGTAGCGCCCAATACTTTGGCGATATCTCTGGCAACACTGGGTTTCTCGGCAATACATAATTTCATGAACTCGGGTTTATTGAAGGAGTGCAAAAATCGGGATTTTTTTTGACTTTTCAAATTTCGTTGAGGATTGAGGCCTTAAAGTTGAGAAAGAGCAAATTACGTTTTTATATTCTAAAGAACTAAAGTTCTACAACATATGTAAACGCAAAGGTTATTGGATTCTATTATTTATTTGAGGGAGCAAATAATTGCGACTAAAGTCGCTGATGAAGCGAAAGGATAATACACAAGCTTAGAAAGGATCAATTTCATTGATTCCAACTTTGCTTCCTTAGAATTTTAAAAAAGGGATATTAAACTTTGCGTTTAACAAATTGCTTTTTAGATATGTAATCATAATCATTTTTATACAAAAAGCCCCCTTATAAAAAGAGGGCCGGATCAACAATGTAATGAAACTAGTTCATTATTTCTTTTTAACTTCTGAGATAGCATCGGAAATTCCTCCGCCTGCAGTTTCAAAGAAGGCAGGACCAGCCAGAAGGTATACTTTTTCTAATTTTTTGGTGGTGGATAATTTGTGTTCTTTAAGGTAATTTTCAGAACGGTTGGCATGTACGATTCCTCTTACCACATTCCCGGCTACCAAAGCGGTTGGTGAATCTATTCCGGCATCCTTCAGGTCGCTGGCGAATGCAAAATTGGTAACGCCTAATCTCATGGCTTCACGGGCTGCTACTTCGCCTACGGAAGTCATTAAATCGGGTGTGAATTTATTACGATCACCTAAACCGATCAATAATAACTTCTTTGCAGACATCGATCCTGCAGGCGGCGTAATTAAAATGGTTTCCAAAGAATGCCCCTGAAACTGTCCTGTTTTTCTAAGGTTGGTCAGTTCTCCTTTTAAAGCCTCATCGAGGTGAACCAATCCGTTCAATTTAGCGGGTAATGCCTGAGGACTGAAAATATCACCTTCTGTATATTCAAAAACACAGGCTACCTGAAGCTGGGCGTCAGCAGACGATGGCCCCTGTACCAATCCTATTATGGAAATTCCGTCTACGGTTCCCCAGGTTTTGGAAGTTCCGATGGCTGTTGTCTTTGCAGGAGCTGTAGTTGTAGTTTGGGCAAAATTAATTGTTGATAATGCTAAAGCTGTAGTTACCAGTAAGTGTTTTAGTGTATTTTTCATGTGATTTATTTTTTGTTGTTTGTTGCGGGGTTCGGGATTCGAGTTGCGGGTTATTTTTGTTGCTTGTTATTTTTGTTTGTTGGAATAACGCAAGGGCGCTAAGTTTTTTAAGGTTTATGTTGTTAAGGCGCAAGTCGCTTCGCTCCGGCTATTTTATTTGTTTTTCAAAGGTAGTTTCTGTGATGGAGAGGTGCATTGATCTGGGGTAATTGTTGAATTTATTTTCAAATGATCTCATTTTCAAATTTTCAAATTCCCTATGTTTTTTTAGAATTTAAATACAATTCTGGAGTTGATGAAGAGTCCGTCTTTGTGGTTGTCAATTACATCATTGATGAAGGCTCCGGTATTGAAATATTGTATTCCGGTATTAAAGGTTAAAAATGGATTGATCTTATAATTGAAACTTCCTAAAAATGCAGTTCCGATGTATCTCTTTTTTGAGTTGGAAGACGCCAGGTTCAATGTTCCGCTGGGTCTGTAAATTCCGTCCTGGATAGAATATCTCCAGTTGAAAACTACATCTGCCTGCACCGTTATTTTTTTACCAAAATCAATAGTGGCATAAGGATGGATATCAATTAAATTAACCGGACCGATCTGAGGATTAAATCCAAAATACCCACCTTTCGGGTACAGCGGATTGAATGTTCCCAATGTTCCGTCTCCTTTATTGCTGTCTCCTGAGATATAGTCGTTTCTAAGGTTGATGGTCGGTTTTCCTTTTACATTTTCAAACATATATCCGATGTCTGCAGAAGCCGTCCACGCGCTGATATTTCCTTTATTAAAATTCCCGAACTGATAGGCGGCTTCAAAATTGTAAATAAAACCTCCTCCATATTTCCAGAACCGCCCGCCAAAAGTATGTCTGTTCTCATCGGAAAGGCCGTCTTCAAAGCGTACATCCTTTCTGTGAATTCCCAGATAATACAGCTCCAGATTTCCGCTTCTGGGAATAATCCATGTGTTGTAACTTCCCCAAAGATTGATTGATTTTGAAGACTTGTTATCAAAAGCTCCCGGATTGATTTCACTGGCGGCCATCATAAAGGCATCAGATCTGAAGTTCCCTCTCTTGTACATGAACTTGAATCCATCAAAATAGAGTCTTAAATTCGGGCCTTCTCTTACTGAAATCAGTCTTCCGCTTCCATAATCAAGTTCCTGTCTTCCGGCACGCACAGTCAGCTTTTCTTTCTCATTTTTCAGAACATCAATATCAATAAAAAGGTTCTGGATATTCAAATGATCTTCATCAATAGGTCTCGGCCCGTTCTTTCTTCCATTTTCCCATGCACTTCTCACCTGCCCGAAAATTCTTACCCGTGAGCCCAGATGCAGATCTGCATGTACATTGTATCTCTGAATCAGAAAAGGATTGCTCCCGATATCCGTTCTACCCCAATCTTCATTATTAAAGTCTACAAATTCCAGTCTTGCTTCTCCTCCCAATGACAGATAATGGTTGCTTTTTTCTGCAATGGGTATGTATTTGATGGAGTTGTAAAAAGTTTTTGCAGAGTCTTTATAGGAAGCATAATCTTCATCAAACCTCATCAGCTTGAACTGAGCAGAAAGCTTAACCGGAATAAAAATCTGCAGCAACAGTACAATGGCAATCAGTTTTTTCATGATGATTTCTTTGTTAAATAATGATCCACAGAATATCTTCCCGCTCCCATAAACAGTAAAAACAGGTAACACAAACTGTACATAAAAGGAGTATCTTTCACCAATAAAGCATCATTCCAATGGAGAATAAAGTATCCTGTAAGCGTCACCGCTAAGATCGGCAACACAGCAATTCTTGTGAAAAAACCAAGGATTACAAATACCGGAAATACCAGATTGGCAGCATCAGCGAAAAGGCTGTTGAAAGCTTCAGGAAGATGCAGCGGGTTGGGTACCTGCTCTGCTTCTGAAACGCCTACTCCTATTTTTTTTAATCCGTGCGCTACGATTAATTCTACGGAAAGTAAGACTCTGAAAGCTAGAAGGGCAACATCTGTTAATTTTCTTCCCGGATTGGTATTGGTGATGATATGGATTAACTTTTTCATGATTGGAATGAATTTTTAAAATGATTTTTGTTTTTTTAACCGCAGATTACACGGATTGACACGGATGATTGGGGGTATTTAATACTGTTGATAGCTTTGAGTGTAAAACCACCCCGTCAATAATTCTTTGAATTTTTGCCACCCTCCAAGGGAGGGAATTTTTACCCCTTCAGTTGGAACGTTGGTTGATACTTGAATAATTAAAAACTTTTGTGGCTAAAAAATTATTTTGTCTGATAGCCTCCGTAATATTTTACAGGTGACCAGTCCGGGATGACTGGAAGTGGTGCGGGTGCTTCTGTTTTGTAAGTTTCATCTCCGTACACTACTTTCCCATCTACGATCGTCAGTTTTGAGGTAATGTTTTTGATTTCTTCATCATTGACTGTGAAATAATCTTTGTCCAAAATAGTAAGATCTGCAAAGTATCCTTTCTGGATTTTTCCTTTCTGGTAGTCTTTGATGAGTTCGTATCCTCCGTAAGTAGAAAGTGATAAAGCAGTTTTTCTGTCCAGCGTATTTTCTTTACCCATCACCTGAGTTCCTCCTATTGTTTTTCCTGTAGTAATCCAGTATAAAGCTACCCATGGGTTGTAACTTGCGACTCTTGTTCCGTCTGTTCCCAATCCAATCGGAATTCCCATTTCCAGCATTTTTTTCACGGGAGGAGAAGCTAAAGCGGGCTTTTTACCATATCTATGGATGAAACTTTCTCCCTGATACGCCATTCTGTGCTGTACTGCAATTCCTCCACCCAACGCTTTGATTCTTTTCATATTATCTTCGGTAACGGTTTCTGCATGGTCAATGAACCATACTAATCCGTTCAAAGGGGTTTCTTTATTAACTTCTTCAATGACATTTAAAAATCTGGTGATACTTTCATTATACGTCGCATGGATTCTGAAAGGCCATTTATTTTTTACCAGAAGACTTACCACCTCTTTCATATTTTTCTCCATCGTAGCTGGAAGTTCCGGTCTTGGGAAAAGGAAATTTTCAAAATCGGCTCCGTCTGATACGAGGTTTTCTCCTCCTCCGTTGACATGATAATCGATTTCATTAAAATCATTATGACCATGGTCATCAATTTCTACCATTCCGATCCATTTGGTGTAATCTGCAAGTTCAGAACCTTTCTTCTGGGCAAATAAATAGTAAGGAAGACGAACGGTAATTTTCCCCTGTTTGTTCAGTTGATCTGTTGTTCCGTAGTCGTCCGGGAAATTCTGAAATCCTCCGCCTGCGTCCATTACGGCAGTCACTCCTAATCTGTTCAGTTCCGTCATGTATTGAAGAGTAGAATTCACTTTTTCTTCTTCTTTCAGCTCCGGCAGTTTCGCCAATGTTGAATAAAGAATAAATGCATTAGGCTCTGCCACCAGTAATCCTGTAGGATCTCCGTTATTGTCTTTTTCAATTAAACCTTGGGTAGGATTGGGAGTATCTCCATTGATGTTCAGTTCTTTTAATCCGGCTTTGTTCAACCACGCTTTTCCATAAAGATACATGATGAAAGTGGGCACATTTCCTGTAGCTTCATTAATTTCGGCCAGCGTAGGGAGTCTTTTTTCTTCAAACTGGTATTCATTCCAGCCTCCGATGACCCTTACCCATTGTCCTTTCGGTGTTCTCTGAGCCTGTTCTTTCAGCATTTCTAAAGCTCTTTTTAAAGATTTCACACCATCCCAACGAAGTTCGGTATTGTAGAATCTTCCTCCTCGGATTACATGCAAATGGCTGTCAAACAAGCCGGGAATCACTCTGTTTCCCTTAGCATCAATGACTTTTGTATTGCCACTTTTTAATTTTAAAATCTGGGCGTTGGTTCCCACCTGTAAGATTTTGTGGTCTTTGATGGCAACAGCCTGTACTTCCGGATTCTTATCATCCATTGTGGTAATCTTCCCGTTGGTAATGATCATGTCTGCTTTCTGAGCATTCAGAATTCCTGCTGCCAAAACCGTGGAAAGTGTAAGTATATTCAGTAGTTTCATTATTTCAATATTTAAGTTTGAAGGTTTCGGCAGGCTTTCAGCCTGCCGAAACAGCTCCATTAGTGTTTTAACATTTCCTGAGCATACTGAATTCCAATACCGTAAGCTCCACCATGTTTTTTCATCAGGTCATTAACCGGTTTGTAGGTTTCTTTTCTAGCCCAGTCTCTCTGCAACTCCAATACATACTGAACAGAAGTGATTGGATGTGCTCCTGCCTGAACCATACGGGTGATTGACTGATCGTGCGCTTCTTTAGAAATATCCCCTGAAGCATCGGTTACTACATATACATCATATCCTTCGTCAATCGCTGATAATACAGGTCCTACGATACATACGCTTGTCCATAATCCGGCGAAAACCAGTTTCTTTTTATTTTTTCCTGTAATGGCTTTGTGAGCGTTAACATCTTCCCACGTATTCATGGTAGTTCTGTCTACATATCCGCTTGTTGCTTGAGGATATACTTCTGAAATTTCCGGGAAAACAGGTCCGCTGAATGACTTTTCTGCCACCGTCGTTACTACTGTAGGAACATTGAATATTTTTGATCCTCCTGCTACCAGTGCCACATTATTTCTTAATTCTTCCATGCTGATGCTTTTTGTGGCAAAAGCCATTTGTCCTTCATGGTCGATGAGTACTACTGCGTGATTGGTAGGGTTTAATAATGATTTTCCGGGGTTTTGAGCTGATGCTGTTAATGATAATAAACCAGCTGCAAATGATAGGATTAATTTTTTCATAATAATTTAAAATTTAAGGGTTGTTATTTTTGTTTAATTTTTTATTTATAGTGTCATTGGTACTTCCATCAAAAGGATTTCGGTACCTTCTTTAAGGGCTTTGATGTTAATTTCCTGAATATCCCAGACTCCGAATCCATCACGTTCTTCTATAATCTCTCCGGCTATTTCTGCGCTTCCTTTAAGGATGAAAGCATAGATTCCGTTTCCTTTTTTTCTGATTGGATAATGGGTTTCTTTATTCTGATCAAAAGTTCCCAGGTGAAACCATGCATCCTGATGAATCCATACACCTTCGTCATCTGCATTGGGGGAAAGAATCTGTTGAAATTGATTATGACCTTTAGTTTTGTCTAAAGTGATCTGATCATATCTCGGCGTCACATTTCTTTTTTTCGGATAAATCCAGATCTGAAGGAATTTCACCGGCTGATCACTGTTTTTGTTGAATTCGCTGTGCATAATTCCGGTTCCTGCACTCATGACCTGAATATCTCCGCTTCTGATCACTGCTGTATTTCCCATGCTGTCTTTGTGTTCAAGGTCACCTTCCAAAGGAATACTGATGATTTCCATATTGTCGTGAGGGTGGGTTCCGAAACCTCTTCCTGCTTCCACTTTATCATCATTCAAAACCCTCAATACTCCGAAGTGCATTCTTTCAGGGTTGTAATAATTGGCAAAACTGAAAGTGTGCTGGCTCAACAGCCATCCGTGATCCGCTTTCCCTCTTGAGTCGGCTCTGTGGATCACAGAGTTTTCTTTTATTTTTGATTCTGTATTGGGAAGATGATTGTATCCGATCGGTTCTAGTGGCTCGATCTCGTCGATGTCATTTTTCATAGCGCCGGCCAAAGAAGCTGATGCTACAAACATTCCTGTTCCCAATAATCCTTTCTTTAAAAAATCTTTTCTGTCCATATCAGATTGTTATTTGTTCTTGTTTGATAGGACAAATTTAGAGAGACCGGAAACCCTGCACATTTAACTAGTTTAATAAATGACTTTGCAGCAAAAAAAAATGCCGGATACTTTTGTATCCGGCAGTATAACTATAATGGATTGTTATTTTTTGGAAAGTGTAAAAGTCTTTTTACTCTTAGGAACTATTTAATTTGATACAATATTTTAAAGAATAACTTCACTTAGATTCCTACGGAATTACAAACTGTGTGGGTAAGACCATCATTTCAATTATGTCATTCCATAGGAACCTCTGTATGAATGACAAGCAAAAAAATAGTTGGAAAACGCAAAGACGCAAGTTGTTTTCTAAGCTAAATATTTTTATGACGCAAGGATTTTATCTCCGATAAAATGGGTGACTATAATTTCACAGTAATATTCACACCTATAAAATCCATGCAAATCTCTGCAATCTGCAAGTATAAAAAACTAAGATTTATTTCTCCTTTGAAGCAAGGCGCTTTCTTATGGTACTGACAAATTCTTTTGAAACTCCCAGATAGGAAGCAATATAATACTGCGCTACTCTTTGGGGGATTGAAGGATATACTTTGATGAACTCAAGGTATCTGTCTGATGCAGTCTTTGAAATGGTATTCACCAGTCGGCTTTGCAGGGTTGCCAGGTTCCTCTGAACCAGCATTCTGAAAACTCTTTCAAATTTGGGAACTTCCTGCAGCAGTTTTTCTTTTGTTGTAGTATTCAACATATAGATTTCAGAATCTTCCAGCGTTTCGATAAAAACCTTAGAAGGCTTCTGTTCATGAAATGAGGCAATATCACTGATCCACCAATCTTCGATGGCAAACAGTAACGTTACTTCGGAACCATTATCATCCAAACAATACATTCTCACACATCCTTTATGAATATACCCTTCAAACTGGCAAATCTCTCCCTCTCTGAGTAAAACCGTTTTCTTTGGAAACGACTGGCAGACAAGCAGATCTGTAAAGGTTTTTTCTTCTTCGGGAGTGATTGAAATAAATCGCGTAATATTTTTGATGATATTTTCGAACATAATGTCAGGTTTTATCCCTGCAAATTAGGAAAAAGACTGTAAACTTCATTCTTTAAAAGTCCACTTCCTCCTCCATAATGATCGATTACTTTAACATCCTTATCCAAACCGGCACAGAATATTTTTATCTCTTTCTCAAAATCCTCCTCCAGGCCAGAGCTTAAAAGGACAATATCCACCATATTATTCTTTATATACTCATAGCAGAAATTTTCATCACTTTGTATGTCTGCTGTCCAGCCTTCATTGTTTTCTATAATTCTTTTTAAAGTATCCAGAATTTCCTGGTTTTTTCCAATGACTAAAAAATGTAATGTTTTCATGTTGTTCAATGTTTAAAGTTTAAAATTTAAGGTTTAAGGTTTATATTGTTTACGTAAATAGTAAAATGACGATTTGGATTCCCGCGGAATGACATAGTGCATGGATAAATAAAGTGCGCAGTTTGTCCATTCTGTCTGTAACAATTTACACTCTTATAATTTCAAACGCACCCATCCTCAAACTCTCCCACTCGTATCCAAAACCTCGAAACCTCGCACCCACTCTCAAACTCTCTTACCCTCAAACCCGGAACCCGCATCTCGCAAACCCGCAAACCCGCTACAAATGCTTATTCCCCGTAATTTTCAATTCATTCAGATCCAGTTGTGATTCTGCTTTTCGGATTTCATCATCACTGAAAAGTTTTTCACGTTTCATTTTAAAGAGTTCTTTTCGCTGTAAGGCAAATATATCCAGCATTACTTTATGATATTCTGCCATATCATTTCGTCTGTTGGTACACATTTCAATAGAATTGAGATGATTCTGGTGAAGTTTGATATCACTTTCCAGCGCCTTTTTAAGGTTCTCCAGCAGACCATTGCTGTTCACAGCTTCATTGTATTCATTATCAAGTTTATGAACGGCAAGTTTATCCAGTCTCATCTGAATTCCGGCCTGCTGTTCGTGAGAAGGCAGAATATGATCAATCTCTCCTATTTTGGTTAATTTAATGATCAAGGGCAGGGTAAGTCCCTGAAACACTAATGTCACAAAAATGACCACAAATGTGATAAAAATGATCAGATTTCTCATCGGAAACTCAGCTTGTGAATTCATCATCACCGGAATAGACAAAGCTGTTGCCAGGGAAACCACTCCTCTCATTCCTGCCCAGCCTATGATTAAAGGATTTTTCCATCCCGGACTCGGATCACGACGGGCTTTTTCACTGAACCATCTTGGAAGATGAGCCACGGGATAGATCCATAAAAGACGTACTACAATGACGATTAAGCTTATAATCAAACCATATTTAATACCTTCCATTACTGAAATGTCCCCTAATCCATTAATGATATCAGGAAGTTCTAGACCAATCAATACAAAAACCAAAGCGTTCATCACAAAAATCAGGGTGTTCCAGACTCCTGTCATATTGATTCTGGTAGTTCCAGTTTTGAAAATCTCATGAGCACGGAAAGACATAAACAATCCTCCGCTCACGACAGCCATCACTCCCGAAAAATGGAAATGTTCTGCAGAAAGAAATAAAATATATGGCGTCATTACCGTAAGCGCTGCATCAATAGCAGGTGTTGTAGGTAAAAAACGGTGAATGGCATAAAAAACATGAGCCCCTGCAATCCCTACGACAACACCCATACCTGCTACCAGAAAAAACTGTCCAGTCGCTTCATGCATTGAGAAAGCACCTGTCATTACTGCAGCTAGCGCAAACCTGAAAACAATCAGTGAAGAAGCATCATTAATCAGACTTTCTCCTTCCAGTATAGCGAGGGTACGTTTCGGTACTTTTAATCCTTTTAAAACTGTTGTGGCAGCTACAGCATCCGGCGGCGAAACAATTCCACCCAATAAAAATCCTAATGCCAGCGTAAATCCCGGAATCAACATTTGTGAAGTGTAAGCAACAACCAAAGAGGTCAGAAATACCAACCCGAAAGCCAAGAGACTGATGGGACGTTTCCATTTCCAGAAATCATTCCATGAAGTATACCATGCTGCTTCATATAAAAGTGGTGGTAAGAAAATCAGAAATATAATCTCCGGATCCAGCTTTAAAACAGGAACTCCCGGAATAAGGCTGATCCCCAATCCGGCAAGTACCAGAAAGATAGGATAGGCAATTTTGATCCGCTGTGCCAGCATGACCAGCAGCATGACGAGTAATAAAAGTCCAAGGATTAAAAGGAGTTGTTCGTGCATGTTTTTTAGAAATTAGAGGTTAGTTTTCAGGTTCGAATGATTTAGGATTGGGCTAAAGCCAGTGATTTTTTGTTTTTTGTTTGGCGGGCTAAAGCCCGCCCCTATTGAATGTTAATTTATTTATTGAGACTTCTACGGAGTGACAATCTGTATGGATAGTTAATCCTCATACTTTGCCATTCCGTAGGAATCTCCACTTCACTAGGTTACTTAAAATGTAATAACCACAAAAGTCACAAAGTTTTTGTTTTAAAATGTTTGTAAAGTTTAATAATATACAATATAAAGATCACATGAGAGAAAAATCAAAGATTTTTATACAACTTAAGTGTTCTTTTTAAGCGTTCGACATTTACTTATCAAATCTTTTGGGACTTTTGTGGTTAAACTATTTAAATATAACTGAATTAGCGATTTCTATTTCTTCCTCGTTAATAGAATGTCCGAAATTAGCATATACTTTTTCTGTTACCTCCGCATTCATTTCTCTTAAAATATTGGCTGTAGCATATACCCTTTCTACCGGAACATGAAAATCAGGATTGCTGGTTCCCAGGAAAACCGGAGTTCCTGCAAAATCGCCTTTATAATTTTCACGGTTGATTTTATCTCCAATCACGCCACCAATAATAGCTGCAGCTCCACCGAACTTCTGAGCATTACGGGCTAAAAATTCAAGGGTAAGACAAGCTCCCTGGGAAAATCCGAAAAAGTAGATGTTTTCGGGTTTTATTCCTGCATTGACAGCCGCTTTTACGGTTTCTTCAACCATTTCAAGGGCTGATGATAACCACGGTTCGTTTTGTTCCACCGGAGCTATAAATGAAAAAGGATACCAGGTGTGATTCAAAGCTTGTGGGGCTAGCAGTGCATAATCTTTTACATTTAAATGCTGGGATAAACTCAGAATATCCTGAGCACTTCCTCCGCGTCCATGAATCATTATTAAAGCTTTTTCTGCCTGATTTAATGGAATTCCTGCTGTTTTTATATTTAAAGTATGACTCATTATTTCTATCTGAATTTTTCTGTTGGATAATCGATTTTAGGAAGAACTTCGTTCAAACGTTCTCTTCTTTTTTCAAACTGTAGCGGCAATTGCAGATCTTCTCCTAAAAATGCAGCTTCTTCATCTACATCGAAACCTGGGCCTGAAGTTGCTATTTCAAACAAAACGCCTCCCGGTTCTTTAAAATATACGGAAGTAAAATATTTTCTGTCTTTCACCTCGGTATGCTCCAATCCGTATGCATTTAATCTTTTTACCATTTCAAGCTGAGATTCCGCATCGGGAGTGGCAAAAGCTACGTGGTGAACTGTTCCTCTTCCTGCTAAACCTTTTAAAGCATTTGGGGTAGAAAGCAGATCTACATATCTCCCCGGTCTATTTTCTGTTCCCAATCTCAATCGGTCAGGGCTTTCTTTGATCACTTTATGATCCATCTGAGTGGTCAGAAGTGCTGCTGTTCTTTCATAAGCATCCTGCCAGATTTCTACATGATGAATCCCTTTGATGGCATAATCTTTAGGAATATAACCATTGTAATATCCTTTTCTTTCGTCTTTATCATTAAAAACCAATTCCAATCCCAATCCATCAAAATCTTCAAGATAAATGAAAACTTCATCAGAAAATCTCTGCTGCGGCTGTTTGAAAGGAATATTGAATTGTTCCAGACGGTTCATCCAATAATCCAGGGCATCGATGGAAACTGAAAAAGCTGTTGTATTGAGCATTCCTTTCCCATGTCTGCCATTGATCAGATCTTTACCATAAGGAAAAGTAGTCATAATCGTTCCCGGTGTTCCGTATTCGTCACCGAAGTAAAAATGATAAACATCTGAATAATCAAAATTGACCGTTTTTTTGACTAAACGAAGTCCCAAAACTCCGGTATAAAAATCTATATTTTCCTGTGCATTGCCGGTAATTGCCGTAACGTGATGCAATCCTGTGATAAGTTTCATTGTGATAAAATTGTTAATTGGTTATTATGATGGGATCCGAGATTTCGGGGTTCGGGATTCGAGTTGATAAATTCGGGAATAACTTTATTCATCTTCTGTTTTTTAGCTCAAGATTCTCAAACCCTCTTCCTCTCAGACTCTCAAACTCGAAAACCCGAATCCCAAAACTCGAATCCCGAATCCCGAATCCCACATCCCGACTCTCAAACTCCCTACAGTTCTTCCTTCAACCATACATCATTATATTCTTCCGGATGACGCTTGAACTGTGCGTGAACATAGGGACATAGCGGTAGAATTTTTAATTCGTTTTCTCTTGCGTAAGAAACCAGTCTTTCCAGTAAAATTTTGGCAAAGCCTTTTCCTTCGTATTCCGGGTTTACTTCGGTGTGGTAAACAGTCAGTTTTTTTCCTATAACTGATATGTCCATTTTACCTGCTTTATGATCGTCTGAGAAAAGCTGGATCTCTCCTTTTCTTCCTTCTAAAACTATTTCTGTTCTTTCCATTTTTTATTTTTTTTGATATTAAATCGTGTTTTTTTTAACGCGAAGATTTAATAATAATCCTTCATATTTTAAGTTGACTTAAGAATGGAATCAACAAGTTGATTCGATGAAGCGCCCTGTTACAATTACCTAAAATAAGTTTATATTCCGGATGTTTAAATCTTTATTCAAAATTAGCATCTTTATAAAATATGACCGATGATCTATGATAAGTTCGGCAATACTCCTTGTATTTTCTCACGCATTCCTTCGTATTGAACAGGAAGTTTAAGGTGGGTTCCCAACTCTTCCAAAGGCTCATCTACAGTGAATCCAGGATTGTCGGTTGCTATTTCAAACAAAACACCACCTGGCTCACGGAAATACAGTGAGTAGAAATAATCTCTGTTGATTTTCGGAGTGATGCTTAGTCCTGCGGATAAGGCTTTCTCACGGTATTCCATTAAAACATTATCATCTTTTACCCTGAATGCAATGTGGTGATTGGTTCCCGCTGCATTTCTTCCGGATGGAATGGTTTCGTTTTCAATAATATCCACAATATTAGCGGTATCAATGGCATCAGTAGCCAGTCTGTATCTTTCGCCTTCCTGTTTCTGCAAGTCGTATCCTAAAATATCGGTCAGAACTTTGATCGTAGGATCTGCTTTTTTCAAGGTTAAAGTCACATTATGGAAACCTTTTAATGCATTTTCATCTTTGATATCATCTGTTGTCCATACTTTTCTGTTGTCTTCACTTAGAGGCTCTATCAGCTGTAACTGGAGGCCGTCCGGATCTTTAAAAGAAATCATCTTTTCGCCGAATATTTCTCCTTCTTCTGCGGCTACATTAAAGCTTTGTAAATGGTTTTTCCAGAATTCAAGGCTTCCTTTCGGTACTGAATATCCGATATGAGTTGCCATTCCGCTTCCGTTGTTTCCTTTTCCTATTCCTTCCCAGGGAAAGAATGTAAGAATGGTTCCCGGGGTTCCGTTTTCATTTCCGAAATAGAAGTGATACGTTCCCGGATCGTCAAAATTTACAGTTTTCTTTACCAGTCTTACTCCTAAAACTTTGGTATAAAAATCTAAATTTCTTTTCGCGTTGTCTGCAATAGCAGTAATATGATGCAGACCTAAAATTCTATTGTCCATGTCTTTTAATTTTGATGCTAAATTACAGTGAACAGAAATCCTGCGCATTTAACTAGTTTAATAAATGCAAAACTCCGTTTCCGCAAACACATTTTAAATCATTTTTTAAACAGCCCTCAACCAACTTTACACAATCCTCAAAAAATTCAATTTATTTTACGTTTTCCACAACCCCAATTACCAGTCAATTTCTATAGCATTTGAATTAAAAAGCATAAAACATTGATAAACAGTTTTAAATAAGCAAAAAATAAAAATACATAAAACACTGAAATAAAGCTAATTAATTCATTAACGATAATTTAATATTCAAAATGTCTACTTTTTTAGTGGACTAATAAAAATTATATTCTATATTTGCAACCGTATTCAGGAAATAAGACAAAATGAAGGCAGAATTAAAATATAATCCAATTAAGAAACATACCATCAATAATATGATGAAGGATATGTGTATGCCTGCACATCAAGAATACTGTGGTTGACCTTACTTTTATTTAGATATATTTTCAAAGGCTTTACCACGTGGTAGAGCCTTTTTTCATTGAACACAACAACATTAAAAACATAAAAATGAGCAATTCTAAAAACAAATGGTTAATTCCATTAGCGTTTACAAACATCTATGTGATATGGGGAATTACGTTTTTAGCTATTTCATTTGGCTTAAAAGGATTTCCGCCATTCATTCTTTCCGGATTAAGATTTCTGGTAGCGGGAATTCTGATGATCGGATACCTTCTGTCTAAGGGAGAAAAAGCAAATTCGCTGATCAACTGGAAGAAAAATGCCATTACAGGTATTCTTATTCTTACCGGAGGAACAGGGCTTGTAGCCTGGGGAGAGCAATATGTAACCGCTTCTGAGGCAGCTATTTCTATTGCAACAGGGCCATTCTGGTTTATTGCTATCGACAAAAAGAACTGGAAATATTATTTTTCGGATAAATTTATTCCCATAGGATTGTTGATTGGTTTCGCAGGATTGATAATGTTTTTAAAAGGCAGTGTAAATTCTAATGCTCATGCACTGGCAGATGGAAACCTGCGTATTACTGCGTTTGTGGTATTAGGACTAAGCTCCATTGCCTGGGTATTGGGTTCATTATATTCAAAGAAAAATCCGGCATCCCAATCTACCTTTATGAATATTGCCCAACAGCTTATAATAGCAGGATTAGCCTCTTTTCTCATCGCTTTTTTCAGAAAAGAATGGACTGATTTTTCAGTTTCTGCGGTTCCGCTATCGGCATGGTTTGGGGTTCTATTTTTGATCTTCTTTGGATCGATAGTCGCTTATTTGTCGTACATTTGGCTTCTGTCCGTAAAACCCGCTGCTTTGGTAAGCACCCACACCTACATCAATCCTATTGTAACAGTGATTGCTGGCTGGATTGTTGCCCACCAAAGCATCAATGGAGGTCAGCTGTATGGTTTATTCATCATATTGCTGGGAGTACTTCTAACCAATGTCACCAAGTATTTCAGACTTTCAAAACGGGCCAAGGTCAAAATCAGAAGAGTAAGGAGATTTTTAAACAGAACAGGCAGAAGATATCAGCCTATTTAAAAAGTATATAAAATCAGAATGATAGAAATCAGAAACATATCAAAAACATTTCATCAGAAAAAACAGTCTTTCAAAGCACTGGATAAGGTAAGTCTTACTATCGATAAAGGAGATATCGTAGGAATTATCGGTTTTTCAGGGGCAGGAAAAAGTACGCTGATCCGTACCGTTAATTTATTGGAAAGGCCGGATGAAGGACAAATTATTATTAATGGAAAGGATTTTACCAAACTTAGCTCCAAACAACTGGCTGAGGAGCGTAAAAAAATCGGAATGATCTTCCAGCATTTCAATCTTCTTTCTTCAAGAACTGTTTTTGACAATGTAGCGCTTCCATTGGAACTTGATCATACCAGCAAGGACGAAATCAAAAGGAAAGTCAACGAACTCCTGAAGATTGTAGGACTTGAAGATAAAGCCAACGATTATCCCAAAAGTCTTTCAGGCGGCCAGAAACAAAGAGTGGCCATCGCTAGGGCGCTAGCCAATGATCCTCACCTTTTGCTTTGTGATGAAGCAACCAGCGCACTGGATCCGGCTACAACACAGTCTATTCTGCAGCTTTTAAGAGATATCAATCAGAGACTGGGAATTACCATCCTTTTAATTACCCACGAAATGGAAGTCATCAAATCGGTCTGCAACCATGTGGCCGTGATCGATAAAGGAAAATTATTAACAAAAGGAACTTTAAGCGAGATTATTTCGGACAAAGAGAACCCGATCATCCGTCAGTTCATCAATTCAGACATCATGACCCTGCCACAGGAACTCATCAGCAGACTGCAGAAAGAACCTCAAGAAGGTTTATTTCCACTGGTCGAAATAGAACTTAACGAAAATATCAGTGTTGAACAGATTCTTTCAACACTATACAACCAATATAAAATCCCATATAAATTGTTAAAGGCGGATGTAGAATATTTTGGAAATTCCAATTTCGGTAAACTACTTTTGCAGCTTCAGGGTGAAGCCGAAGAAAACCAGCAGGCGATCTATTATTTCAATCAAAATAAAATTCAAAATACAGTAAAAGGATATGCTTAGTGATGCGGTAATTGCCCTTTTGGCAAAAGGAACCTGGGAAACGGTTTATATGACATTTTTATCCGGATTTTTTGGATTTGTGCTGGGACTTCCGGTAGGAATCCTGCTATTTTTAACAAGAAAAGGACAACTGCTGGAAAATGCAGCCTACCATAGAGGATTATCTATATTGGTAAATATTTTCCGTGCCATTCCCTTCATTATTTTAATTGTATGGATGATTCCTTTCACAAGGATTCTGGCAGGAACTTCCATTGGAGTGAATGCCGCTTTGGTTCCGTTAAGTGTGGGAGCTGCTCCTTTTATTGCTAGACTTGTAGAAAACAGCCTTATCGAAGTTCCACACGGTCTTATAGAGACGGCAAGAGCTTTGGGAGCTTCGCCGCTGCAGATCATCAGAAAAGTATTGCTGCCCGAAGCACTTCCTTCATTAATCAATAATGCGACTATCACTTTGATTACCTTAGTAGGTTACTCTGCAATGGGTGGTGCTGTAGGAGCTGGCGGACTTGGACAGGTAGGTTACCAGTACGGATATATCGGATATGATATTGTAATTATGAATACCGTTTTGATTCTGCTTGTTCTTTTGGTATTCATCATCCAGTTTATGGGCGACAGGTTGTCAAAAAGGTTTGATCACAGGTAGTTTTGAGTTGGAGGGTTTGAGATTCGGGGGGCGACTTTCGGGATGTGAGGATGGATAAGATCATTTTTTACTCCTTTGGTTCAATAGTATTTAAATAAAAAATAGAATGAAAAAAATAAAGATTTTTGGTTTAGTGGCTGCCGGAATATTGCTGTTCAGTGCCTGTTCGGGAAGAAAGGATGATCCGAATTTTATCCGCGTAGGAATTACTTATGGCCCGGAACAGGAAATTGCCGAAGTGGCTAAAAAAGTGGCTAAAGATAAGTACAATCTTGAAGTGGAACTGATCCCTTTCAACGATTATGTAGTTCCCAATGAAGCCCTGACTAACGGAGATATTGATGCCAATGCCTTCCAGCATATTCCTTATTTAACGGAACAGTCCAAGCAGAGAGGCTATAATCTTGCTCCTGTAGGAAATACATTTGTGTATCCTATTGTAGCCTATTCAAAAAAAATTAAAAACGTTGGTGAATTACAGGCAGGTAATACGATTGTTATTCCCAATGATCCTACCAATGGAGGACGTTCCTTACTTCTTTTACAGAAAAACGGCCTGCTGAAATTGAAAGACGGAGTTGGGCTTCTACCTAAAGTAACGGATATTACAGAGAATCCTAAACAGCTTAAAATTATGGAGATTGAAGGAGCACAGATTCCAAGGGTTCTGGATGACAGAGATGTTGTTGTGGGGATAATTAATAATAATTTTGCAGCACAGGCAGGTCTGGATCAGGAAAAACAAGGTATTCTTGTGGAAGATAAAGATTCTCCTTATGTGAATGTGGTAGTCGCCAGACAGGATAATAAAAACAGCCAGAAAGTAAAAAACTTTGTAAAAGCCTATCAGTCTCCCGAAGTGGAAAAGAAAGCCAAAGAAATTTTCAAAGGAGGTGCTGTGAAAGGATGGGATTGATGAGTGAGAGGGTTTGAGTGTGGGAGAGTTTGAGAGTATTAGAGTTATGATAGTGGATTCGGGATACGAGATTCGGGATACGAGTTGGAGGATTTGAGAGTAAGAGGGTTTGAGTGTAGATTCCTTCGGAATGAACAAACTGCACGCTATACCGATACGTCCGCCTTATCATTCCATAGGAATCTAAACACTGTGTTAGGAGCGTTGTATGATTCGAGGTGTTAAATAAAAGTATACGAGAGTAGCTTCATTCGTCTTTTATCATTTTGCAATTTCGCTTTTAGCCTTTTCACTTGTATGTTTCCCCATCAACTTCTCTTCATTTTTTCTCGTAATAATTAAAAATATTTAATAAGAAGCTGTCTTCAAATGGGTAGACAGTTTTTTATTTGCTATTTTTTTATTTTCTCAATTTGAGATAATAAAAATTTTCTCTATTTTTGTTTTTAATCAAATAGAAAGGCATTATGTTAAAGAAAACCGTCATTATAAGTTTATTCACCTTTATTTCTGCTTCTTATATGGCTCAGACTAATACTACCATTCCTGTTTATCTGGATGAATCCAAACCTGTTGAACAGCGTATTCAGGATGCACTATCAAGAATGACACTGGAGGAAAAAGTGGCTATGCTTCATGCACAGTCCAAATTCAGTTCACCGGGTGTACCAAGATTGGGAATTCCTGAATTCTGGACAACAGATGGCCCTCACGGGGTTCGTCCTGAAGTAATGTGGGACGAATGGGATCAGGCTGGATGGACCAACGACTCTATTATCGCCTACCCTGCCCTGACTGCTTTATCCGCAACATGGAACAAAAAAATGTCATGGAACTATGGAAAAGCATTGGGCGAAGAGGCCCGCTACAGAAAAAAAGATATTCTTCTGGGACCTGGCGTTAATATTTACAGAACTCCACTAAACGGCAGAAATTTTGAATACATGGGTGAAGATCCTTATCTGACATCCAAGATGGTGGTTCCTTATATTAAAGGTGTACAATCTAACGGAGTCGCTACTTCTGTGAAACATTTTGCTCTGAACAATCAGGAAATGTTCCGTCATACAAGCAATGTGAATGTAGATGACAGAGCATTGTATGAAATTTATCTGCCACCTTTCAAAGCAGCGGTAACAGAAGGTGATTCGTGGACGATCATGGGAGCTTATGATATGTACAAAGGCCAGTATGCCAGCCAGAATCAATATCTTTTAAATGATATTTTAAAGAAAGAATGGAACTATAAAGGGGTTGTTGTATCAGACTGGGGTGCTGTAAACAATACAGAACAAGCTATCCACAATGGTCTTGATCTTGAATTCGGGTCATGGACTAACGGACTTTCTGCAGGAACTAAAAATGCCTATGACAATTATTATCTGGCAAAGCCTTACCTTGATTTGATTAAAGCAGGAAAAGTAGGAACCCAGGAACTGGATGACAAAGTAACAAGATTACTTCGTCTTGCCTACAAAACAACGATGAACCGCAACAAGCCTTTCGGAAATATTGCTTCTGAAGAGCATAAAGCAGTTGCCAAAGAAATCGGAGAAGAAGGAATTGTTCTGTTAAAAAATCAGGGAAATATTCTTCCGATTGATCTTAACAAGGCTAAAAAAATAGCGGTTATCGGAGAAAATGCCATCAAAATAATGACTGTAGGCGGTGGTTCTTCTTCATTAAAAGTAAAATATGAAACACTTCCTCTGGACGGAATCAAAGCCAGATTTGGAAAACAGGCTGATGTACAGTATGCAAGAGGTTATGTAGGAGATATCGGAGGTGAATACAATGGCGTAAAATCCGGACAGGATTTAAAAGACACCCGATCTGAGGCTGAATTATTGAATGAAGCTGTAGAATTAGCTAAAAAATCAGATTACGTCATTTTCGTAGGCGGACTGAATAAAGCTGATTTCCAGGACAGTGAAGGAAACGACAGAAAAAGCTATGGACTGCCTTACAATCAGGATCAAATCATCTCTGCTCTGGCCAAAGCAAACAAAAACCTTGCTGTGGTTTTAGTTTCCGGAAATGCTGTGGCAATGCCGTGGATCAAAGAAGTTCCGACGGTTGTACAAGCCTGGTATCTTGGATCCGAAGCCGGAAACTCTATTGCTGCCATTTTAGCAGGAGATGCCAACCCATCAGGAAAACTTCCGTTTACATTTCCGGTAAAACTTGAAGACAATTCAGCACACCAGCTGGGAGAATATCCGGGACAGAAAGATGAATTGGCAGCAGGAAAAGGAAAAGACCAGAAAAATCCTATCAATATTACGTACAACGAAAGCATTTTTGTAGGATACCGCTGGCATGATACCAAAAATATAAAACCTCTTTTCAGTTTCGGACATGGATTGAGCTACACTACTTTTGAATTCGGAAAAGCAAAAGCAGACCAGACTACTATTTCACAGGATGGTAAAATTACATTTACAGTAACCGTTAAAAATACAGGTAAAAAAGCAGGAGCTGAAGTGGCCCAGCTTTATATCAGCGATTTAAAATCTTCTGTTCCACGCCCTGCAAAAGAATTGAAAGGTTTTGAAAAAATATATCTGAATCCGGGAGAACAGAAAGAAGTGACTTTCACCATTGATAAAACGGCTTTAAGCTATTTTGATGCTCAAAAACACGATTGGGTAGCTGAACCGGGAGACTTTGAAGCACTGATAGGAAATTCTTCCGATGCTATTAAAACCAAAGTGAAATTTACCCTTAAATAGAAAAACTGAGTATAAACTCTATTTATAATTATTTGATAGAATGCAAACAGATTCCGGATTGGGATCTGTTTTTTTATTGCTCCTTTTTTGTGGGTGCTAAACTTATCAGCGTTTTTCTAACGCAAGTTTAAATAAAAAAAGTAACATTTTTAAGGAAGCTAAGAAAGCAACTTTGTTGCTTAAGAAGGATTATGATTGTACGTTCGCTTAGAAAGAATCAATGTAATTGATTCAAAACTTTGCCGGCTTAAAATAATAAGAAATTCAGATAAGAACTTTGCGTTAAAATTTATTCTTCTTTCCCACAGATTACAGAGATTGCACAGATTTTTAAAGACAATCAAGGACGTACCTCACTACTAGCTTCCAGCTTCCAGCCAAAAATAAAAAGCAGATTCCCGATTGAAAACCTGCTTTTAACGTATCTAACAAATCCTGAATTATTTTCCGCCGCCGCCGTTTTTCTCTACGTCGGTTTTTGTATTTTCCTTTACCTTCTGGTTTCCGAAACGCTTTACAAAAGTAAGAGAAACTCCATACCAGTCCCATTTTGAGTACTCTCTGAAAGTTCCGTCCGCGCTGTATGTTGTGTTATCGCCATAAGGCCTTTTAAAGATGTTCATCAGCTGCATGCTCAGCTCCATCTGGGTTTTCGGGAATATTTTAGTCACTGAAATATTATGGAAAACATTGGTATTGTTGGCATATGAGTTACCGTTATTCTGATTGGCAAGTTCCATCCATGCACTTACATTAATGTTTTTATTAAACAGATTAGTATAAGATATATTCGCTGAGGCTCCCCAATAGCTGATATAATCCTTAGCTCCCAATTTATTCTTCTCGTTAAAATCCTTATTATTAATGTAGTACCATCCAAATCCGGCATTCACATTCAGTTTATTTTTCAGGAAATTCTGATTGGTATTGGCAAATAGGTAATATTTTTCAACCTTTCCATCAAAGTTCCCCGGCAGTGAAACTGTTCTGCCGTTTTCCGTAACGTACGTCGTCCAGTAATCCTGATTCGTGTGCATATACCTTGCAGAGATAAAGTACTTTTTCAGAATTCCGAACTTCAGATAAAGCCTGTCATTCGGGTTGGGATTCAGATAAAGGTTTCCTCTGGAATACGTTCCGTTAATTTCAGGCATAAGGAAGGGATTAAATTCAGAATACCAGGGTCTCCAGATGCTTCGGTTGTAGGTAAGACTCAGGTCAAACTTCTCTGAAAAGCTATATTTCAGCAATAAGTTGGGAAGAAAAGAGCCGTAAGAATCCCTTCTTTCCGTACCTGCCACATCCTGTCTTACTTTATAATCAATATATTCGTAACGGATTCCGACTCTGGTTTCCAGTTTTTCGAAAAATGTCTTGCTGTAATTGGCATATAAAGAACTCAGATGATCTTCATAATGGAATCTGTCATTGCGGGAAAGATTAGCGAATTCCGGGATGGCATTATCAATGCTGAATCCATACAGGCTGTTAGGAATAACATGGTTGTTTATTTCGGTCTTCCCTCCTACTTCCATGGTGCCTCCCGATTTACCAAAAGGTTGTGTATAATCAACTTTCAGATAATAATTACGCATCTGATTGCTACTGATAACGCCCAGCTGCTGATGGGTTATCACCCCTTGCTTAGTAATTTGCTTGTCGATCAGATTATCATTATTATCACTGGAATAATTGGTTCCTAAATTAATATCTAAAATCCTGTTTTTCTCTTTATCATAGTATTTATAGAAAGCATTAGTCCCCAGATTACGGCTGAATCCCCAGTTGTTTTGGTTCTGGAGGAAAGATTCTCCCGGATCTCCGTCTTTTGTAGTGGTCCCATCAGATTCTGCAGTGTGAAAATTCCTGTTTTGTGAATATTCCAGTACAAGCCCGAAGTTATTTTTATCATTAATCTCAAACTCCGAAGTGGAAGAAACAGAAGGGCTTTCATTTCTCATTACATTTTTCAGATTAAACTGTGTCAGTTTATTTTCCGCATAGCGGTTATCCCATGTCTGATTCGTCTGTACATAAGTTCCGTTATTATAACCTCCTATAAGGGTTTGGGTAAACTTTTTCTTATGGTAGTTCAAGTTGAAATTCGTGTATTGCGAGTTTTTGGTACTCTGTCTGTTGTTGAGAGATATACTTCCTTTTAATCCTTCATCATCCCTTTTTTTAAGGACAATATTGATCACGGAACCGGAAGTTTCATAACGGGAAGACGGACTGGTGATCACTTCAATTTTCATCAGGTTATCGGCAGGAATTGTTTTAAGATATTCCTTGAGCTCCTTACCTGTAAAAACAGATTTCCTGTCATTGATATATACGGTAACCAATTGTCCCTCAGCTTTTACCTCATCATTGTTATCAATACTTACCAGAGGAGTCATTCTCAGCACATCCCATGTTGTATTTCCCGCCAGAATTGCACTGTTGGCTACATTAAATACAGTTCTGTCTACTTTAGATTCTACGGTTGGTTTTCTGGCAACCAGCGTAACCGCTTCTATTTCTTTTGCATTTCCTTTTACAGTATCGTTGGCAGCCGGAGCTGGAACCTGTTGGCCCATTGCTGATACGCCTGTTAATATTGCTATGGGAAATAATAATATTTTCATGTGAAATTATAGTTTTTTCTATAAGACCACTATCTTCATTAATATGTTACATCAAAAAATAAAAAAAAGTAAAATAATTATTTAATTTTCAAGCATATAACAATTAAAACATAAACATAAATTTAAAAATGATGTAAATTTTTCAACAAATCAAGCCAATAAAACTCACTTTCATTATAAATATTCTTAAAAAACAATATTTATACGAAATTGAAAATTTATTTAAAATTCCAACAGTTTGACCAGAAAAAAAGCCCGGATCTCACCCGGGCCGTTAGCAATAGCAAATTGACAAGGATTACTATTAAAAAATATATGCTAGTTTACACTTTCAAAGTAATGAATAACACCTACCTCAGGCAGACGGAACGGATCTTTATTAAAACCGGATTCTTTATTCCTGCTGCTTTCCAGAAAAGAATTACTGAAAAGTGCATAAGAAGGCTGTTCAGCGACTCCGTTTTTTAAAAGCTGATGAGCCTCGACAATTGTTTTTCCATATAATTTTCTGAAGTTTCCGATATTATACTGTGAAAAAGATCCGTAATGAACAATAAACTTGAGAGCCAGATCAATTTTGGTACTTAAACTTTTACTTAACTCTTCTATTTTCCTGTTGAAAGCAGTCCGCATCTTCCACAGCATTGTTGAAATACTCTGGTAAGACGGATTTTCATCATAACGGTAAAATAAAATGGCATCTCCCTCAATCTCGGAAATTTCAAAATACTGATCGTTCACATCAATGAGTGTCGACAGTAATTGCCGTACAATATACTCACCTGTATACAATTTTGTATTGAACACAAATTCAGTAAATCCGCTGAAATCCGGAATGAGAATAATCCCCTCCTGTATAGTTGTCTTCATAATGATAATGGATTAAAACCTGCTTCATCCTTACAGACGAAGCAGATTCAATTTTACTTTATCATTGTAAGACATTACAAAGAATCCTGTGGAAATTTTACTTCTATTTTTAAACAACAATCATCAGCTCCTTATCATATCCATTATACTTTTCGTCAATATAACCATGAGGATTACAGATAATTTCCGTTTCTCCGATTTTATATCTTACGGGAGTATGAATGTGCCCGTGAATCCAGTATAAGGGTTGGTATTCTTTAATTACATCTTCCAAATCTGAAGCATAAGCCGCTGTTAAAGGATCATTTTTGTAATGTTCTGGCACAGATTGTATGCTGGGTGCATGGTGTGTAACTACTATATTTTTAAGTCCTTTTGAGTCTTCAAGATTTTCTTTTAGCCATTGTTTTGAAAGCTGATGAATTTTAAAGGTATCCAATGTTCTCATTTTCGAATAGGAAGGATCTCTTTTTATCATTTTATAGTCATTCATCTTAGATTGACAAAGCATTCCGTACTCAACAGGATTTCCAAAGATGGAAAAATCCGTCCATAAAGTGGCTCCATGAAAACGGATACCATCAATATCTGTATATGAATTTTCCAACACATGAACATTGGAACCCAAGGCTGCTTCTTTAATCTTGTGAAGTGTTTTCGGATATGAGCCTTTATAATATTCATGATTACCTAAAACATAGATGACAGGTTTATCAGGTATAGCCTCTTTCATCCATTCAATTCCTTTGGTTCCCAGGTTGACGTCTCCTGCCAGCACAATTATATCGGCATGATCAAAACATAATTCCGTACTCCCAAATTCCCGGTGAAGATCGCTGATAATCTGTATTTTCATGATATATAGTAAACAGCAAAGGTAATAAAGGGAAGCAGAATAACAAAAATCGAAAAAAAGAACCGGCCCCTAAGCACCGATTCTTTCGTCATATAGTTTGTGTATTTTTAAGCCCGCTTGCTATGAAACGGCTACTTCTGCCTGCTTCACTTTTATGCTTTTCAATATAAAATAAAATAACATTCCGAGAGCCAGTAAAGCGTAACTGATCAAAATAATCAGATTCAGGCTTCCCACAGAAAGTTCTGACGGAAAGATCTGACTCATTAACGTCATGAATGACAATCCAATACCTGCTCCCAGAAAGTAACTTGTAGAGCTCAGACTTGAAGCCAATCCGTAATGTGCTGGTTCAACATCCTGAATTCCCATTACTGAAAGTGCGGTAAAACAGAACGTCATTCCTATTCCTGAAATACATGCTGCTCCAAGCAAAACCATAGTCAGCGGATGTCCTGCATATACAGAAATTAAGAGCAGCAAACCACCGGCCAGCATAAACAACCATCCTAAAACACCCATTTGAGAAGAACTAAGAAGTTTTGATATGTGCGGCAGAATGAATTTGGCCGTCAAAGCAGACAGAATACTGAACGGAACAAGCATTAATCCTGCAGAAGCAGCGCTGTAGCCCATATCTTTCTGAAGCATCAGTGAAATCAGGAATAAAAATCCTATAAAAAATGCTCCAAGAGTAAAGAATACAGCATTGGAAACTACTAAAGATCTGTGTTTAAACAGTTTTAAATCTACCAATGGCTCTGCAACGGATTTTAAACGGTAGTACACCATAACAAGAAGTACTAAAGCGAGTATTAAAGAACCTGTTACCAGGAAAGGCTGTTCTTTGATGTGAACCAATTCATGTGTTCCGTAAGTCAGGCTTAGCAATCCAAGCACCATCAATATTCCTGAAACCATATCGGTTTTCTGAGCGGTTTCGCTTTTTTCATCTGTTGGCAGATAATAGTACGACAGCACCAATGTGATTAAAAGAATAGGAACATTGATCAGGAAGACCCAATGCCAGCTCAGGTAAGTACTGATGATTCCTCCTACTGAAAGACCACTTCCTGAACCAATGGCAGCAAATGAACTGAAAATTCCGATAGCGCGGTTTCTCTCCTGCTCTCCTCTGAAAGTATTGGTCACGATAGACAATGCAGAAGGCATTACCAATGCTGCTCCCAGTCCCTGCAAAGCACGGAATACGGTCAGCACTTCAAAGTTCTGAGATAGTCCGGCTCCTAAAGAAGTCAGCATAAAAATCAGGGCTCCCCATAAAAACATTTTCTTTCTTCCGATCTGATCTGAAAGTTTTCCTCCAATGATCAGAAATCCGCCAAAGAATAACACATAAAGTGTCTGCAGCCACTGAACCGTCTCGGCTCCAATCTGAAACTGCTGCTGAATAGAAGGAATGGTCAAATTAATAATGGCAATATCCAACGCCTCTACAAATGTTCCTACCGATGCTAAAATTAATATTACATTCTTCCTTGTATCCATGTTTCAAATTTCCTGCAAAATTAAAATTAACAGAACGTATTTGAAAATTTAACCTTAAATTTGGAACAATATTAAACATTTAAAATATTTAAAAGAACAAAACACCTGATACACCATAAAAAACCTATAAAAACAGAACAAAATGGCAACTGAAAATTATATTCCTGATGAAAAAGACTTATCCATCCTCCGTTTGCTTCAGAAAGACGCGAAGATGAGTGTCCGTGATATTTCGGCAAGAATCAACTTAAGTCCTACACCTACTCATGAGCGTATCAAACGTATGGAAAAACAGGGAATCATTAAAGAGTATACTGCTGTGGTTGACCGTAAAAAGGTTAATAAAGGAATGATGGTGATCTGTATGATCGCTTTAAATGTTCACAACAAGAAAACTGCGGGAAAATTCATTGAGGAAGTGGGCAGATTGAAGGAAGTGGTAGAATTTTACAATATCAGCGGGGACTTTGATTTTATGCTGAAGATCCTTGCTCCCAATATGGATGAATTTCATGAGTTTTTCGTGAACAAATTATCAGAAATTGAAGGAATCGGCCAGACGAAGAGCATTTTTGTCATGAACAGCATTAAGGAAAGTGCGCAGATTGTTTAAGACAAAATAAAAAGCAGCTGCGTGAAAACATGCAGCTGCTTTTTATAGTCAATCAATATGAGATTAATTTTTCATCATCTATTTCCAGTAATTCCAGACTGATCCGTCAAATACCGCCAGTGTTTTACTAACTGTATCATAGCACATCATACCCGGATAAGGATTTTTAACATTAAGATGCGGTGCTGCTATCTGAGGAAGAATCATCGCTTTATTCTGAGATTCCAGCACCAATACGCCATCAGCAGAACTTGCAGCCTCCCCCATAATGACTCCTTTTCCCGTTTCTGCAGAATTATTAGCGATAACCACACTTGAATTACCGGCATCTGACAGGGATTTCCACACATCATTTTCGTACATTTTTACTTTGTTATCCGTGACATCAAAGATGAATGTTCCGTTCTCCAAAGATCCTGCAGGAAAACCAGATGTTGCGGGAAGAATTATACCCTTTGTATTTCCTGCTACGTTATCAAAATCTAAGACCGTACTGTTTCCATCCACGGACTGTTTACCAATCGCAACCTGAGCAAAAAATGTATTGGAAATAACCAAAGCAGCTGCTATACTTATATTTTTTATATTGTTCATATTCTTTATCAGTTTAATCATTACAGCTTCTTTCTACACATTTCCATTCCGTACCGTTGTACAGTTTTACACATTTATCCTGAATATCATACAGAAGCATTCCTTCTTTCGGTTCTGCGATGGCGTCTCCGGGCTGTGGCGTCTGGCTTACATGCTGAACCCTGGTAATCACAAAGCCTTTATTTTTTGATTCCATGGCTAGGAATCCGTTAGGTATATTTTCAGGCCACGAATCGCTTTTCTGCTGTATGGTAATTCCAAATTTTGTATATCCGTCCGGTGTCCCAGAAATTCCGGGCTTTGTACAAAATCCGTCGATCTCATCAATAATCACGGGAGCATTTCCACAGCTTGTTTTGTCTTCTGATAATCCTTCAGGCCAGAGAGCAGGACACATGGCTTTGGTTGCATTGGGTCCGCAGAAGCTTGAATTCCCCATTCCCAATCCTATAACAGATCCCATGGCAATGGTTACGATCTGGCTGTCATCACTGATAATGGAAGCTCCACCACCACCACTTACGTCTGCTTTTGCAATACAGTACGCTCTTCCGGTAGGAACACCTACATATTCAACAGAAGGGTATGTCGTAGACTGCTGGGTAAATGTTCCGCAAATTTCTACCACGCTGCTTGTTCCCATTTCAATAACAGAAGTTGTTCCGGGATAAAAACCGCCAAATGTCGGATCCTCCTGAATCACCGATCCTACAAGAGATAAGAAAGATTTGGTTCCCAGTTTAATTTTTGAATTTTTCTGAGACCCGAACGTTCCTACTTTCACAGTTCCCGTACATTTAACACTTGTTCCGTCAGTAATTTCCAGAATCCCATCAACCTGAATACTGTTGGATTGCAGCTGTCCGGATTGTATGATAAGGGTAGCTCCATTCGGAATGCTGATATTGGTATTTACACTTAGGTTTCCATTGAGGCAATACGTGTTTCCGCTTGTCATGGCCTGCCCTGTATAAGGGATACACTGAGCATAGGCTGCAGCACTGAAAACGAGCATTAATAAAAAAATCAATTTTTTATTAGAAATAAAAAAAAATACTTTATTCATATACATTTATAATACTTTAACAAATTATTACTGCTTTAATAATAAATTTTTAAACTTTCAACATCATCGACCCCACTAACAACAATTAATATACCAAACAACTGTTTAATTTTTTAATGCTTACATGATATTCTACCACCCTACATCATTACCGGCGTTGTTAAAAAACCCTTATAAATCTTACACCACAACCAACTACATCCTTCAATTTCTGTTTATATTCAGCAGAATTATTTTTTAAATTTTATATTTTAATTCCTGTTTTCGCTCTGTGTTTAATAGAAATAATTCTGCGCTTGTTGATATAACAGGTTTCTCTTTTATACAACAAGCCTCTCCAAACACAGCCTGTTTTAGATCTCCGCAGTTTTCGACTGAATACAGCAATAGATAATCTGAATAACAGACTTCCATCCAAATTCACATTAAAAACCGTAAATTTGCAGCATGAATAACGATACGATATGCGCGCTGGCTACGGCCAATGGAATAGGTGCTTTAGGCATCATCCGTGTTTCAGGAAATGAAGCTTTATCTGTAGTTCAGAAAAGTTTTCCGGCCAAAAACCTGGAAAAACAGAAATCCCACACCATCCATTACGGTTATTTTATGGATGAAGATGAAGCGATTGATGAAGTGATGCTTTCCATTTTCCTGGCTCCGAAAAGTTTCACCACTGAGAATTCTGTGGAGATTGCTTTTCACGGCTCTCCGCATATCGGAAAACGTATTCTTGAAACCCTGATCAAAAACGGGGCGAGAATGGCCAAAGCAGGAGAATTTACCCTTCGTGCCTTTATCAACGGCAGAATTGACCTTTCCCAGGCAGAAGCAATTGCCGATGTGATTGCTTCTGAAAATGAAGCTTCGAGAAAAGTTGCGATCAATCAATTAAAAGGAGGCATCACCAATGAAATCTCTGTATTAAGAACGGATCTTTTAAATTTCGTTTCCTTAATTGAGCTGGAGCTTGATTTTGCGGAAGAAGATGTGGAATTTGCTGACAGAAGTGCTTTAAGTGGATTATTGGATAAAATTGAAGTCAAACTAAATTCTTTGATTGAAAGTTTCCAATACGGAAATGCCATTAAAAATGGAACCGCTGTTGCCATCATCGGAAAACCGAATGCCGGAAAGTCTACGCTGCTGAACTCTCTTTTGAAGGAAGAAAGAGCGATTGTGAGTAATATTGCCGGAACCACGAGAGATACCATTGAGGAAGTTCTTCATATTAAAGGTCATGCTTTCCGGTTAATTGATACTGCAGGACTTCGTGAAACGGTGGATGAAATTGAAGCGATCGGGGTAAAAAAAGCTAAAGAAAAGGTAGAAAACGCCAATATTCTGGTGTATCTGGCAGATGCTGCGACCGAGGATTTTTCTGAAGATATTGAAATGATCCAATCTTTGTTGAGAGAAGACCTGAAGCTGATTATCTGCGCGACAAAAATTGATGAAGTAATTCCCACAAAATACGAAACGGTAGAAGATATTTTCAGAAACGCCATTTCTCATGATTTTGATTTTATTAAAATCTCAGCCGTTGAAAATCAAAACATCCAGGATCTGAAAAATGAACTTTCTTCGTATGTGGAACATTTAAAAACTGAAGAAAATAACGTTGTCATCACCAACCAACGACACTTTGAAGCCTTAAGAAAATCCATGGATGCCGTTCATAAAGTAAAAGAAGCGATCTCTTTCCAGATCTCTACGGAGTTACTGGCGTATGAGCTTAGAAATGCACTGGAACATCTTGGAGAAATCTCCGGAGAAGTTACCAATGATGAGGTGCTAGGGAATATTTTTTCTAAGTTTTGTATTGGGAAATAGATCCGACCTTCTTTACCATATTTTAAGAATTTTGAATTCAAAATAAAAAACAGCCTTTTTTGAGGCTGTTTTTTTGTTTATTGAAGTCTCTGTTTGAAATTTCCAAACTTGGGAGATTTATTACTGACTCAAAGTCAGGAGACTTTGCCTTTACTTTGATGTATGTAAAAAATAAAATGGTAGAATCTATTGATTTTATGATAATCGTGGAAAAGTCTTCTTTTTGAAAAGAGGACTTTTTTAGTTAAATTTGTAAGAATGCCATTAAATATGAATAAAAATTTATTTTCGAAATTCTTTAAAAATAAAGAAATTGATGAAGAAAAAACCGAAACTTTACTAAGTTCGCTTGCTCCAAAAATATTAACAAAAACAGAGGATATTGAGAAAATCCAACCCTATTTAGATAAGCTCAAAGAAACTATAGATACGAAAGGAATTAGTAATATCGCATTAACTGGTGGTTATGGTTCGGGGAAAAGTACAGTAATAAAAACGTTTCAATCATTAAACAAACAGTATGAATATCTAAATATATCATTGGCTTCTTTTAATAAGAAAAAAGAAGATGAAAACGAAAATAATAATCAAACAGATGTAAAAGTACAGAAAGAAGAACTGGAAAGATTGCTAGAAGTAAGTATTTTACAACAAATATTTTATCACGTTAAACCACAACAAATTCCTGAATCACGTTTTAAAAGAATAGATAATATTTCGGGTTGGAGGATATTTGGTATATCTATAAGTTTTGTTTTATGGGTTGTTTGTGCAACTTTACTTTTGAAATACAACTATTTAGATAAAATTAATCCAACTAGTTGGAATACAAAAAATAGTATTGATTGGTGGAGTGTACCAATATTTTTAATTTCTTTTAGTGGTTTGGGTGTATTATCTAAACTTATAATCAACTTGTTTAGTAATTCAAAAATTAACAAAGTAAATATAAAAGGAGAATTAGAATTAGGAGATAATGTAAATAAATCTGTATTTAATGAACACTTAGAAGAGATTTTGTACTTTTTTGAACGTACAAAATACAATGTAGTAATCATTGAAGATTTAGATAGATTTGATAGTACTGATATTTTTACAAAACTTAGAGAAATCAATATATTGTTGAATAACTCACTGTTAATAGATAGAGAAATTAATTTTGTATATGCGGTTGGAGATGATTTATTTAATGACAGAAAAGAAAGGGTTAAGTTTTTTGAATACATAATCCCTGTTATTCCATTTATTAATTCTTCGAATGCTGATGAACAATTAAGTTTATTAATAAAAGAATCAGGATTAGACGAAAATATATTTACGAGAGAATTTATAACAGATATTACAACTTTTATTGATGATATTGACATGAGGTTATTAACCAATATTTTTCAAGAATTTGTAATTTATAGAAAAACACTAAAGCCTGAATTTATTAAGAAAAATGATGAATTATTTGCGATGATTACATATAAAAATTTATATCCAACAGATTTTACAGAACTTAATAAGAATGAGGGGAAATTATATAATTTGATAAATAATAAGAAAGAATATATTATAAACTTTGTAACCAAAATAGATAAAGAAATTTTAGAGAAGAACAAGGAAATCGGAAATATTGAAAGTGAAACAATAGATAACATTGAGGAGCTAAAAAGTATATATTTTCAGAAAATATTATCAAAAATTCCTACAAATGCGCTGATTAACCGAACTACTATTAACAATGATTTTGATGAGATAATTTCAAAACAAAAGTTGAGTTATAAATATCACAATAGAGGTTATGCTGATTTATTTGATAATGAATTTGATTTTAAATTTTCTGAAATTGAAAATGAAATTAATCCTGAATTTACTTATGAAGAAAGAGTAGAGTTTATAGAATTAAAACAAGAAGATAAAGTTAATTCATTAAAAAATGAAATCAACAAATTAAAAAATAAAAAATTAGAAATACAGAATTGGGATTTAAAACAAATATTTAACGAAGTTGATATTAATCAATATTTAGATGGATTTTTAGACGTTAAACTATTGAGAAGTCTAATTTTGGAAGGATATATTAATGAAAATTATAATGATTATATATCGTTGTTTTATGAAGGTTCTCTTACAAAGGATGATAAAAAATTTGAACAAAATGTTAAAAGTAGATTTAATTCAGATTTTAATTACAAATTAGTGAATATTGATAACTTGTTGCAAGATAAACATTTATCAGAATTGAAATATTTTGAAAGAGATGCAATTTTAAATTTCGATTTATTAGATCATTTAGGAAACAACTACAACAAATATTCTATAAAATATGATGCAGTAATTCTGTTATTATGTAATGAAAAAGAGCGTTCGATACAGTTTATTGATGGTTATATTAAAAGTGAAGATAGACCATTAGAAATTTTCTTTGAAAAGTTAGTAGAAAATTGGAAAGATTTTTGGGAGTATATTGTGGAAGAATCTGTTTATGATAGAAGTAAAGTAGATGAATATTTAAGGTTAATGATTATTTACACAAAAGCTGAAACTATACTAAATAATCAGAGTAAGAAATTTTTAAATGAAATGATTGAAACGAATCCACAGTTTTTATCATTAGTTAAAAATGTTAGTGGGAAAGATTATTATAATAAGATTACAAATCTTTTGAAAGGGTTGAGCATTAAATTTGAAAGATTAAATAATCCGAATGAAGACACTGAGAAATTGTTTGAATATGTTTACAATAATAGTCATTACAGTATAAACAGTGATAACCTTTTACAACAAGTTTTATTATTTGGAAAAGATGTTGATGAGGAAGATTTTAAGAGTTCGAATTATTCAACAATATTGAAATCAGATTGTAATGCACTTATTGAATATATTAGCAGTAATTTATCTATCTATATAGAAAAAGTTTATTTAAAATTAGAAGATAATAAGTTTGATGAAGAAGAAAGTCTAATTAAACTCTTAAATAATGAAAAATTAGATATTACATTAAAGATCAAAATTATTCAAAAAGTAGAAACGAAAATCTCTGATTTAAATAACATCAATGAGTCAGTTATAAAAGAACAATTACTTTTAAATAATAAAGTAATTCCTAAATGGAATAATGTAACTAACTATTATAGTGATAGCGAAGATACAATAAATGAAAGTTTGGTTAAGTTTTTAAATTTTGAAAATGTTTATACTGATTTATCCAAAGAGAAAATGATACATAAAAGTGATACTTTTGAGTATAGTGTTTTCAGAGAAAATTTACTTTTAACTAATGAACTATCAAATGAAAGTTATACTAAAATATTGGAAAGTAGTATTTATTACAGAGATAAATTAGCATTTGAAAACTTAGATAAAGATAAAGTTGATTATTTAACACAAAGGATATTAAATACCACTAAAACCAACTATGATTTGTTAAAGGAAGGGTTTAAAAATAACCACATAAAACTTTTGGAGAAAAATTTTAAAACTTTTTTAGATAAAAATACAGAATTTGAAACTGAGAACATTGATATTTTACTGTTACTAAATTCTGATAAAATAGTGATTGATAAGAAATTTGATTACATTATGATATTGAATGAAAGTACTGTATCCGGTAGTAAAGAAATTTCAAAAAAAGTAGGAGAAATTATTCTACAAAAATCTAAAACTGTTGATTTCAATATTGATACTTTAAAATCTATTGTTACTAATCAACTAAATTCTGAAAAAAGAATATTACTAATTAATTTATATTTTGAAAAAATAACAAACGATGATATTATTAACCTATTGAAGAGTATATGGAACTATGACAATTTATTTAAAAATCGCAAGCCAACATTTGACAAAACAGAATATAATAGAATTCTTTTGGAAAGGTTAAAAATCAAAGGTTTAATTAAAAATTATTATGACAACAAGTGGAATTATAAGGAATATAGAGTAACAACTAACTATTGAAGATAATGGGAGATTTTTTAAGAAAAACAAATGTTAGATTGATTATCAATGTGCTTGCTCATGAAACTGGACATTTTATTGCTAATATTCTTTTAAACGACATACAACCTGAACCAAAGGTTGAAGATATTGTAATTTCATGGGATGATTTTTATAAGAAACCATGGGGACGAACCGAATACTCAATTAAGGAAGGGGTAAATCATTGGATATTTCCAAGAGATACACAATTATGTTATCATACAATATTATCACTTTATTCAGGATGTATTTGGGAAAAGTTTGCAAATTGTACATTTCATAATTTAGAATTATCTATTAATGATATTCAAAATTGTTACGAAGGCTCTGGCTTTAAAGACGCTCAAACTGTTGGTATTATTAATAACAAATATCTCAGTCTGGGGTTAAATAAAGAATTTGCCGAAAAAGAAATAATAGAAAGTTACGTAGAATTATTGAATGGCTTATCTAGTGAAGAAAAACAATTAATCTATAACTTTTTCAAAAAAATTTCAGATGAAATCGAAGTTTGTCTATTTGATGGGAGGGAACCAAAAGAGTATAATTTAACAAACGAACAGCTTGAAAATTTAAAAATGTTTATTTCACTTAATTTTATATCAGTTTATAAAGATAAATTAACTGAAATTTTAGATAAAATATCAACTAAACTTAAAAGTTATATTGAATCAAAATCTAAATAAATTGATTACAAAGTAATGAATTGGATACTAATTATCTGTAACACCCTATAAAAAGCGAGAAGCAACTTTCCGTATCGAAAGATAGCTCCAATTCCCTCTATCACCACTCAATTTCAAATCCAAAAACATAAAGACAGCCCTTTCCAAGGCTGTTTTTTTCTTTATTAAGCCTCTTCAACAAAAAAATAGCGAAAAAGGGTAATTCCCTGGTAATGGTCTACACGGTAACTTTATCAAAAAATAAGTATCATGAACGCAATTATTAAAAAACTATCCATTTTAAGTGTGCTGATTTCACTAATGAGTTTCTGTTCCTTCCTGTTTGCGCAGGTTTATCCAATCGGACAGATGTTTTTGACCACTTATGGCCAGTCTTTTACGATGTATAATACCGGGGTGATTGTTCAGGATGGCAATCCGGGAAATGCCGGCCAGGCCGTATATGATCAGACCGGAATTAATTATTTACTCTTGCCGTCTGCCATTCCTTACCAAAAGGCATTTTTTCTGGATTTTAATAAAAATATTATAGAGCTGGATTACAGATATGGATACCGCGTCGTGGGTTATTCCAATATTCCTGTTCCTCCGCAGCCGGTTATGTATCTGCCAAAGCCTACATATGATCATCAGATAGGAATTGAAACCGCTGACGGACTAAGACCGTTACCTACGCAGATTATTGATGAACAAAAACCTTATGGGGATGTCATGATGACCAGTGAGCAGAATGCCGTGGACTGTTATAAAAATTCTTTGAATTTTGACGGATCATTAAACCAGTTGAAATTCGGGGACTGTATGGTAACGAATATGGCAGGACAGAAAGAACTTGAAATTTATAAATGTGCCAAAAATTCAGCAACCATGGAGGAACAAAGCCTTTGTATGCTCAGTATTTTAGGCGGTTCAAAAGAAAAACAGATTACCCGGGATATGATGAAGTGCTATAAAGAATATGGCGGCAATTATGAAATGTATCCCCTTTGTTTTGCTGATAAAGTCAATGATCCTGAACTCAAGCAATTAGTTTCCTGCTTTAAAGATCAGGCCAACAGTGGAGAAATATCTTTCATGGGAACTGCCGTGTGTTATGGAGCAAGTAAGCTTAATCTGAATACGGAAGCTCAAATAGCCGTGGAATGTGCGGTAAGCACCGGAGGCCAGCCGTACGCATTTGCAGGATGTGCGGGCGGCCAGTTAACCTATCGTGAATTAAATAAATGTCTAACAAACGGAGTTGGTGGTGACAATGGATGTTTCGGAAAAAATAATACGATTGTTAAAGGATTAAACCAGATTGGAGACGCTTTAAAAGGTCAGTTTGGTCCTAATAACGATATCGTCAAAACATGGAATACGACTGTTCATGATTTACAATACGGTCCCGGAAAAAATCACGAAGCGGTAAAAGTGGTCAGAAACATTAGTAACGAGCTGGGAAAAGCAGGAACTAATGTAGCCAAAGAAATAAAAAAGGTAGTGCCCAAAATAAAAATAAAATGGTGAAGCTGATCTTCTGAAAATAAATAACTGATATGTAATCCGGTCTATCAACTATGAAATCCAATATCCTGAAGATGTTGGATTTTTCATGACCTCATGATTTCGATGCAAATTGAATTAACAAATCAGGAGAAGCCTGTATTCACCATCATTTTCCACGGGTGCCCTGTGAACACAAGGCAAAGCGGATTGCTCAGGATGATCTACTGCAATGCGCCAAAGATGGCCAATTCCTAAATTGACAGGCTCTGCATCGGGCTTAGGCTGATAATGAAGATCAAAGAAATACTCTTTCAGGAAGTCTTCAAATTCGTCTTCAGTGCCGTCATGTAATTTTTTGAGCTGTTCCCGGACTTCAGGAATTACAATTTTCTGTTCCACCTGATCATTAGCAATGATATCACTAGCTGTTCCGTGATAAGTGCATAGAAAAGTATCTGTTGCAACAGGCGAACGGTCAACATGATATGAGTATACATCCGTTGAAATAAAACCGAGTTCTTCGTCCCGCTCATAGTTTTTAAGCAAATTAAGAACCGGAGATGCACCAAAATCTGTCAATAACTGCAGGTCATTTAAAATAATTTCTCTCGCCATACTCCCCTCTTCTGACAATTCCAATGCTAAAAGATCTTCGCCGGAAACTTCTGTAATATCATCTTTCAGCTGAAGCTTTGTGACGATTTCTTTAAAGTCACCCACTAAATTCCTATGCCAGCAAATGGCATTCATAACGCCTTGAAAACGGGTATTGACAAGTTCAGAAAAAGAAGAAACCACCTCAATTTGATCATGGCCGGAAAATGCAGTGCTCATAGGTTGGAATAAACAGTTTAGCTGCTTAATTCTGCACAAAAATACGGAATAGGTTTTCAATCGCATAAGATGAAGGTTAAAAAAAACAGCATCCTTGTTAAAGAATGCTGTTTATATCTAAGGTTATTAATTTTCAGTTTTGTTTTTTTACTTCTTCAGTATCTTTTCTGTTACTGTTGAAGATTTTGTTTTAAGTTTAATATAATATACTCCTGTCTGAAGAGAAGATAATACGATCTGTTCCTGCATCATAGTCAAAGTTCCCTGTTTTAACAGTTGTCCCGTAGTTCCAAAGATTTCATAAGAAACCAAAGGCTCTTTACTCCTGATGGTAAGCACATCCTGAACCGGATTCGGGAATAATTGAATTCCTGCCTGTACGGCTGTTTCCTCTACGGACATCTGGCTGCATGCTGACTTAGAATATTTTGTAATGAAAGACTGGGATTTTCCTCCCGTCACATTTACTGTCATGGTATTGACATTATCATTGGAATCTGTAAAGAGCTGGTCATGAAAAAGACCGCCTAGTACATAGTTTCCATCTTTATCTACAGCAATGGCTGTAAATTCATCCTGAACCTGAAAATTGCTATGAATTTCTCCGGTACCAATTACTGCACCCGTATCTTTATTGAAACGTACCAGCAAAGGATCTGATAAATCTGAATTAGGACGTGTCATTGAAAAGCTTCCCCAAATCTCATTCCAGCTTCCTTTGGCGAAGGCCAGTTCATTTCCGTTCAGTGCCAGTTTTCCTTTCATGAAACGGTACGCAGAAAAGCTTGTAAGCCCATCCGGAACTTTTGCCCATTGTACAGCTCCATCAGCATTCAGCTTCATCACAAAAGGAGTTTGTCCCTGATAATTTTGTACAGGAAAAGAATAGTTTCCAAAAGTGGTAGGAACTGTTCCTGAAAAATAACGTCCGGAAATATAAATATCTGAAGAACCTGAACCTTTGATTACGGAATGAATTTCATCATCCATAAATGCCGGTAAGCTATTGTCAAATTCTTTTCTCCATAATTCAGCTCCGGTACTTCCGTTAAACGCAAGTATATAGGCATTTTTTGTAAAAGGAATATTATTGTACGAAAGACTTTCCATAGTACTGCTGTAGTTTCCTACCATTCTTTTTCCTGCCAGATAATATCTGTTTAAGCTTTCATCGTACAGCAGATTTACTTTACCATCAGTTCCTCCTGCAGTCAGTCCTCCGCTTATAGGAAGCAACAGTGGCGTTGCAGGTGTCATACTCCCGTTATCATAGTTGAATTTAACCAGATAGTACTGAAAGGAGGTAGTGAAGGTTGAAGGCACGGTAATTAAACCATTTAAATGATTTCCTGCTCTGAAACCCATAACAGCATGAATATTTTTGGATGAATCCATATACATCATCTGAACATCACAGCGTCTGCTGAGATAACTGACATCTCCCTGCAAGGCTTTACTCCAATCCAATGTTCCGTCAGAAGTTTTATATTTAAGCAGATATGCCGCTTTATGCGCCGGTTCTACTGTCTGATCATAATAGGTATACAAAGGCATGGTGTGAGTAGCATCAAAATGCATAGGAAGAGCGGTAGGATCGCCGCTGTAAGAATTATTATAAAGAGTAGCCATTACATATAAACCACCATTATTATCCACTTCAATATGCCAGGCATTTTCACCATCTTCTGATCCGCCAATAACGGTAGACCACAGTGCATTACCCTGACAATCCGTAGCAAACAAAATAAGATCACGTAGTCCATAATTAGGTACAGCTACCCCATTCAGATTCTGACCTCCATTCCATACACTTGCGAGATAATAGGTGTTGTTATTGTTATCTACAACAATATCCCGTATAGATTCATCAAATTGGTAATTAAACCCCGGATCGGCAGAACCGGATTGGCCGCCGGCCTGTTTTGCCCATTGCCACTGGTAAGTCTGGCTAAAAGATAATACCGGCAACATCAATAGTAATCCCCAAAGCTTGTTTTTTAGTTGTATCATATAAATTCATTTAATTATCACATACTATAAAAAACAGTGCTCTCCGAAGAGAACACTGATTTATAAGTCACTAATTTTTAATTAGTTTCCCTTGTAATGATGTGTCTCCCGTTTGTACAATAACGATATAAACGCCTTGCAGCCAGCTGGAAACTTCCACGTCTACCTCTCCGGAAGCCGCTTTCACTTCTTTACGGAATTTGACATTGCCCATGGCATCAAAAACTGTAATCTGTTTTGCCAATAACTTTTCGTTACCTGTATTGTATGAGATTTTCACTTTTTCCTTCGCAGGATTTGGTATCATTTTCAGAGAAGAAACAGCAGCAGCGGTAACACTTCTTGATGCACTTCTCATGCCTATCCATTCCGGATCTACCGCTTTGGTACTAAACTTACATGTCTCATTATAGAATAAAACCTCGTCTGTACCCTGGAAGTTTGGATTTGGATAGAAAGCTAATGGATTAGCATTCAAATCATACACTCCTCCTGCAGGAATGGTAATAATAGACGGAATATAAGTTCCGTATCCGTTAACACTTGAAACATTAAGACTTATCGGCTGTCCTCCGGCATTGTGAATAATACCAGAAACAGAGTAATGGTCTCCTACCCACTTCATTGGTTTAATATCTCCTTCAATCTTACAATCTGTTTCGTATCCACAATCTTTACCTGGATAATAATTCATGGTTCCTGATGTATACTGGCATCCTAAGTGATTGACCTGTAATTGGTATGTACCAGGAGAGCCTATATATAACGGGAAGATAAAGTTATTGTTCCCGGTTTGAATACTGTTTCCGAACAACATCCAGTCATGATGATCAAATACCCCTTTTGGTCCTATAATGTAATTCTTCTCTCTAAGACATTCATCATAGCATCCTGTAGGGAATACCCACATCAGGCTTTCAAGGCTTAATGGTACTTCCACAGAGCTGGATACTTTACAACCGCTTGGCGCAGTATAAGTAACCTGGAATACACCACCTTCATTGACTGTAATTGTCTGACCAGACATTCCATTACTCCAGTTATAATTTCCTGTAGATGGTCCTGATGCAGTTAACTGGATTTTATAAGGCTGGCAGCTCACCAAACTATACGTTGCCGTAATAGATGATGGCGGATTACTTACCGTAAGGGTAAAGTTTTTAGAGCTTACACATCCTGATGTACCCGGAGTTCTTACTTCAAGAGTATAAACATAGGTACCTGCAGCTAATGATCCTGTATTAAGAGTGATCGGATAAGGAGCAGAAGTCCATGGTATAACTACTGAACCTGCTTTCTTCCATTGGTATTCTAATGTATTATCTGTTACAAGACCAGTCAGTATGGTAGAAGATCCTGCGCAGATAGTAGCTTTACCAGAAATATTTACATATGGAGCATTTTTAACCGTTACTGTTGCAGGTTTAGTACTCATGATGCTTGTTTTACAACCATCAGGTGATACCAATACCGGCCAGTAAGTTCCCGACTGAGTAGGTGTGAATGTCATTGAATTTGGAGCTCCAGGCACCGGCTGTGAACCATTCATCCAGATATACTGGCTGGCAGTTCCTACCGAACCATTAAATACAAGTGTCGGAACAGATCCTGCACAGGCAAGTACGTTAACAGGTGAAATATTACCATCAATGGAAGCTTCATTCACGCTAATGTTTGCAATTGGTGAAGTATATACACATCCGTTAGGAGTAGTTACTTTTAGCTGTATTGTCTTGGCACCACTTGTATTATAGGTAACCGTAGCAGTTGCTCCCGAAGCTACATACGCCGTACCATCAAAAAGCCATGTGTAGGTATTAGCCGAGTTGTATCCCGGTGCAGTGAATGTAATAGGTTCACGTACACATAGCCATGCCGGAACCAGGAAGCTGGTACTAGGAACCGGAGCTAATGTAATCGTCTGTGTAGTGGTACACGCTGGTTTCCCTGGCGCAGACATTGTCATGGTAAAGGTATAAGTACCTGGCGCAAGGTTGTTATAAGTAGCCGTCTGTCCTGTCTGAGTTGGCTGACCCGGGCTGGTGAATGTATATGTAATAGATGACTGGTTAATCTCAAATATAGTAGAGCTGTTAAACAGAGTCACGTTATATCCGCCTCCGCTGCACACTGTGCTTACACTGAATTTAGGCTCGTAGTTCTTTCTTACTTCTACTGCTTTGCTGTACCAGCATGAACCATATCTTAAACGTACAAAAACAATATGTGCTCCCGCAAGTGTAGTCTGATACGTTGCTGTAGGCTGTCCCTGAGGAGAAGTTAAAGTAAGTACGTTGTCTGATGACCATTCTATCTGATCAGGAGTTCCGTTATACGTTAACCCTGATGCTGAAATTGTATTACAACCTGACCACGCAGCTGTAAAGTTGATCTGAGGATCTGTATTACAAGTTCCGCTGCTTGGGCAAAGCTGGCTCACATTAATATTCTGTGAAGAAACCACGCAACCATTAATATCTACAGCCTGCACTCTATAAGTTCCAAAAGCACCTGCACCGCCTATGGTGTATGAATTGGTGGTAGCACCTGATATAGGTGAATTGTTTTGGAACCACTGCCAGGAAGTAATATTGGTAAGCCCTGTAGAACTATTTGCCGTAAGCGTATACGGTGTCATTGTTGTAGGATCACATACCAGGATATTATATACCGGAGAAACTGTAATAATAGTTTCAGGATAGATTGTAAAGTTTGCGCTTGCAGTAGGCTTATAGTTACATCCGTTAGTTCCTGTATAAGTTACTGTAACCGTTTGAGAAACGTTACTTCCTGATCCGTTTTGAATATATCCGTTATTCGGGAAGCTGTAATTTCCTGATGGATTATAAGTGGTATTATAGGTATTTCCGTTTGCAAAAGTGAAAGTTACACCCGTTGCTGAAGTGATTGATCCCTGATCAACAGAGAATGTAAGGTTGGAACCTAAACAGATTCCTCCAACATTTATGAAGCTTACCACAGGAAGCGGTAATAAAGATACCGGAACACTTATGATTTTTGTAACTCCACATTTTACAACTCTCAGGTTCAGCATAGTGCTGCTTGTTGTAGAGATTTCGTTGAAGTTGACAGTAATGTTACTGGTACCCTGTCCTCCTACAACACTTCCGAAGTTAGGACTTGCGAATGTCCATTCCATAAAATCGGGAACAATACCGTTCAGATTTGCAGTAAATGTCTGTGTGCTGCTCGGACAGAAAGGTCCGCCCGGATTAGGATTAACCGTAATGGTATTAAGATCTAACGGCGCTACACTGAACGAAATCGGAGCAGAAAGACATCCTGCATTACTCATCGATTTATTCTGTGCAGATACTGAATATGATGAAGCCCCCGTATTAAAGATAACCGTTACAGACGATCCTGCATTACTGCCTTGGATGGTTCCGTTAGTGACACTCCAAACAGGTACCATTCCCGGATCCACTGAACTGATGGTATACACATAAGGTTTTCCAGGACATACTTTATTCTCTCCTGAAATAGTTCCTGTAGGAGGCTGTGGAATTGGTAATACCTTAATAATTCTTGGGTTACTTTCACAATCTCCTCCTTGCTTCACCGCAACGATAGTATAAGTTCCCGCAGTGTTAAAAGTATAGCTGAATGGCCCGGATACTACTCCCGAAGTCACAGTAGAGCCTCCGGTAGTTACTTTCCAGATAACAGGTACGTTAGGGGTAGCTGTAAATGTCTGGCTTGTTCCCGCACAGATCTCATCCGTACCGCCGCTTATCGTTACAGGCTGTTCAACAGTGATATCAATAGAAGCATTTCCTTCACAAGCTAATAAAGTATTGTAGTAGGTTGCCTCAAGGTGATATGTTCCGGGCTGTGTAGCCGAGAAAACAATTTCATTTCTCTGCTGGGTATTGACCAGCAGCCCTGTTCCAGGCCCGGATACATTCCAGTTAACTTTTGTCGTAGGCCATTGAGGAATAGAATAGGTATATTGCTTTCCGGCGCATACTTTATCCTGTCCTTTAACTTTTGCATTCTTTAAAATCACTGGGATTTTAACTGTAGTCCATTCAGGGCAGGCACATTCAGACATATACATGACATATCCGAAACCGTCCAGAGGATCCACCTGATCCCAAACTACTTCAATTTCGTTACCGTTATTGTTTATAATGTTTCCACCAATAACTTTCCATTGTCCTTTGTTACATCCATCCTGAGCATTGTATTTCTCAGTACTTCCTTCACATACTACAGAAGCACAATTGATCTGTACAGGATAAGATTTTACTACCTTGATTTCCTTTCTGTACTTGCTCTGGCATCCGCACTTATTGGTTACGGTAAGCTGAATGGTGTAATTACCGGGATTAGTGTAGACATGAGACGGTTCAAAAGCTGTGGAAGTGGAAGTAGTTCCATCTCCGAACTGCCAGAAATAATTGACAATATCTGACCCTCCGTTTTGTTCGGAAAGGTTATCAAAATACACCGTTGTATTATTACATACCGTGTAATCCAGATTAAGCAATTCAAACTTAGCAATAGGCCTGTTGATTTTTTCAATACAGATGGTCTGTGTTTCCACAGTTCCGTCATTGTATGTGATAACAGCCTGTAAAGATCCATTACCGGCGGCACCCCACGTAACATACGCCAAGGTATTTCCGGTTCCGGAAATTGTGGCAGTTCCTCCCGAAACTGACCATTGTACATTAGAAACGTTGGATCCCTGAACCAGATATTTGACAGGGTCTATTGACTTCTCGCAGACGCGGAGGCACTGCGAAGAATTGATGTAGGAACTGGCGATACCGTTGTCAGGGATCTGACCTTCTTTTTCGCCGCGGAATTCCTGGCATCCGACCTCTTCGGTCCATGTAATTTGAGCTTGTGCTTGCAGTACCCACGGTACCAGAAGCCAACATAGCAGGAGCCATCTGAAGACGTGCTGCCTGCCAAAGTAGGTGTTGTTTTTCATAGTTATTAAAAAAGTGTTATTAATTTTTTGTCAAATTAATAAAAATAATAATACAAAAATCATTTAATCGTGAAAAAATAACATTATTTCACAACTGAATTTCAACAATATAAACAAATTCGTGATTATATACTATTTCACAAACACATTAGTTATGTAAAAAAATCCCTGTGCTCCGGCCTATTTAAGCGCTCCAACCCCATTTTAATAGAATAAAATCATTCATTTTAGCGTATTAAAATCCAAAACAAACAACAAAAAAGTAAATAAAATTAATTTTTTACTTTAAAATAATAATTTAAATTAAAATTAATCACATATACGAAACAGGTAAAACAACAAACTTTTATCCGTTTCTTTTCTTAAAAAATTTCTCATGCAATCCGGCAATTTATTCTTCTTCTATAAGCATCACCTATGCCCACCTGCACCGATATTCGTAACTACGGTAATGAGAATTGCTGACAAGATTAAAATACTTTATCTTTGTTTTTCAAGGCTTATCATCAACATTATATTTGAATACACCTTTCCTATGAAAAACAACAGCTTTTTATTTTCTGCTAAAGGAATCTGTACAGCAGCTTTTATTTTCTTAAACACAATTGTTTATGCTCAGAAAACCGCAGATATATCAACCATTTCGGACAAAACCCTAAACAACATCCTGGAGAAGAACAGAGCTTATTACAGCCAGGGAAAAGTAGCTGATTACATTCCTGAACTGGGAAAAATGGACGCTAAAGCAATAGCCTTTTCAGTGGTAGACAAAAACGGGAAAGTATTCAATGCCGGAGATGTCAATAAAAAATTCACCATGCAGAGCATTTCCAAAATCATATCATTAATGGTGGCTGTCAATGAAAAAGGAGAAACCAACATCTTTGAGAAAATGGGATATTTCGGTTCCGACAAACCTTTCAACCATTTTTCCAACCTTGAAACTACAGGAAAACCGCTTAATCCTATGATGAATGCAGGGGCAATTCTTACTACTTCATTAATTTCCGGTGACGGAGAAAAACCATTCCTGAAAATACTGGATATGGTAAGATATATTACCAAAAATTCATCCATAGATTACAACAAATCAGTTTACGAATCTGAAAAATCAACAGGACACCGCAACCGTGGGATGTTTTACATCATGAAAAACAGTGGACTGATTTCAGGAAACGAAGACCAGCTGGACAACTATTTCAAGCAGTGTTCCATTGAACTTACCGCTGAGGATCTTGCCAAAATAGGTTACTTTTTTGCCAACCAGTGTGTAAGATTCGACGGAGATACCACTTTTAAAAATGCCGATATGGCCAAACTGATAGAATCACAAATGCTGACTGCCGGAATGTATGAGTTCAGCGGTGAATACTCCAGAATGGTAGGACTGCCAAGCAAATCCGGTGTAGGAGGCGGAATTACCGTAAGTGTTCCGGGAAAAATAGGAATCGGAGTTTTCAGTCCTGCTTTAGACCAGCATGGAAATTCTCTGGCCGGCTATCATATGATTTTAGATCTGGCCAAACAGTATGGATTAAGTATCTTTTAAAGGTTCAAGTACATAGAATATAACAAATTCTCCAAAACATTTTGTTTTGGAGAATTTGCATAAAGGATTAATCATTCCTTCTCTTTAGTAAAAATGTATTTATTTTATCTGCAAGCCCAACCAGCACATGTCCTTTGTCGGGATCAATATAGGATTCAAAATCAGGAAGTAATCCTTCCAGTCTTTCTTTTATTTGTTGAGAATCCCTGACCACATCACCTGCTCCCCCTATAAAAAAGACAGACATCGTCATATTTTTTAATTCTTCATCAGAAAAAATATACTCTTTGTCCATCCTTGAATCCACAGAAGACTGCATGAGATTCATAAAGTCCAGAACAGACTGATCTATTTTTTGTGAACCCGTTATCAGTTTATTGATTTTTCTCTTCCCTGCATTTCCAAGTAGAGAAAAGAATATCGCTTTTAAAATAAAGCTACGCTGTGTTTTTACAATTCCTCCCGGAGAAAGAAGGACAAGCTGACTGATTTTTTCCGGATATCTGACTGCAAACTTTATCGCAAGCCATCCGCCTTGAGACAATCCCACCAAAGAAGCTTTTGTTATTTTCAGCTGTTGGAAAACCTCAAACAGCCAATCACTGTAATAACTGCCTTTATAAGGAAGTCTGTTTTGTTCACTTTTACCCGGTTCCCCGATAATATCAATAGCATATACTTTGTATTCTTTGCTGTACAAAGCAAGATCCTCCATCCAGGATGCAGCGTTAGAATTAGCTCCATGAAGTAATATAAGCTTAGGATGATCTTCATTTCCATAACTCAGAACATGGGTTTCTCCAAAGCTTGTCGGGACCGCCTGCTGACGGATATTTCCTTTAAAATTTGCTAATGCAGTATCATATTGCTCCAGCACCCTTTCTTTGTGAGCATCTGATCTGAAAATTGTTGTCTGTTTCATATACCTGTTTTCTTTTGTTGTACTTTTTAAATCCAAAAACAAATTCTGTATCATGCACCCGAAAAGTCGGATCTATGGAATCTGACCACAGTTATTCAAGATCGACCGGAAATTGGCCAATTTCAGAAAAGGAAGTCAATACGAATTGAGTAATGGATAGGATTAGAAACCCGTTACATTATCTTAATTGCAAAAACAAGAGATAACGAGCTCACTATTACAAATACAGGCATATGTACATCATAATTTCATCAAATCAAATTATGATTGAGTTCTTAAGAGTACAAAAATACAAAAGTTTTATAAATACCCATGTAATCAAAAAATTATAATAAAAAAAACAATTGTTTTTTTTAAATCCCAGAATATCACCAATAGATAACACATTAATAAACAGATTCTTTACCTTAAAAAATAAAGAGTACCAATTTTATACATTTACTGTTTTTTTATGAATTTCGAAAAGATATATTAATTATTCTTAAAATATCCTATCTGTTTATTTATCAAAAAGATAGAAAAAATTCATAAATAATTTAAAGTAAATCACAATACATTGATTAATTTTATATAAATTTGCGCTGTCCATTTATCAGATTGACAAAGGAGATTCTTACACTTTCCGACTCTTATCACTGTATATTATCTTTTTGTAATATTACTCAAAACAAATCTCTTGTTTTTGAAATATTTTATTTTTTATTCCTATATTTGCTTAACATTTTTTTAACTATAAATAGTTATAGTTAAAATTACTAAGATTGTATCGTCACGTTTCTAAGAATAATAAAACAATAAATATACTTTAATAGCATTTGAATAATTAAACTTTTTATATTAAAAAATAGTTATCAAATTGCATTTATGATTAAGCATATTATATAATTTTATTATTTTTATTTCATCATAACAAAATATCATTGCACATCCCAATGATATTGATGTTTTGTTATGAAATAACATTAACTATCCCAATACCGTAAATGCTATGAAAAACTTGACCAAAATCAGGCTGATGCCCTTTGAACAACCGGACTCTAACCTTATATTATGCAATCTATTCCAAACCAATAGATCATTAAATAATTACCATAAAACGATTCAATTCGTTAACGATCTAACAAAAACCAATTTTATTATATCATAATGATAAGCAATTGCCTTATTACCGAAAGGCAAAGCATATTGTTATGAATCTCTGCTATCATTCAATAATTATCACGCCATGAAAAACTTAACCATTATTGGACTGACGCCTTTTGAAAAGCCGGACGTTACTCTTATATCCAGACTACACCAGGCGGGTGCATTTCCCGTTTTAAGTTTAGGAAATGAGATAACGGCTGCACAGGAAGCGTTACATCAACTTGATCAGATAGACGTACCATCTTATGGTATTTATTTTTCTGCAGACAACTTCGTCTCTCTTCAAATTCCTGAAAAGGTAAGATTTGCGATCCTTCCATTCGGAATGTCTAAGCCCTCTGCGCTGCCTGCAGTTTATCAGGTAACCAGTCTGGAAGAAGCAAGACAGGCTGAACAGGCGGGAGCAGAAGGAATCATTATCAAAGGAAATGAAGCAGGCGGATGGGTAGGCTATGAATCCACGTTTGTATTATTCCAGCGTGTGATCAAAGAAATCCAGAGCATTCCGGTGTGGGTACAGGGAGGAATAGGTCTCCATACCGCAGCGGCAACAAAAGCTTTGGGAGCAACAGGAATTGTACTGGACAGCCAGCTAGCGTTGTTCCCCGAAAGTTCAGTTCCTCAGGACCTGAAAGAAGTATGCTCAAAACTGAATGGTACAGAAACTAAGGTGATTGCCAATCATCGTGTATTGGTGAGACCCAACTCACCTTCCTTACCCGAGAATGCAGCTGCCGGAGATCTGAAACAATATTTTACAGGCCTGGATCTCAGCACTTGTTATATTCCAATGGGACAGGACATTTCGCTGGCTATAGATCTGTATGAAGACTTTAAAACACTGAAAAAACTTATCTTCGGTTTCAAAGAAGCCATGTACGGACATCTGAAGCAGGCAAAAGCACTCAAAGTAATTGATAAAGGAAACTCTTTAGCTCAGGAACTGGGACTGCAATATCCTATTGCTCAGGGCCCGATGACCCGTGTGAGTGACGTTCCTTCATTCGCCAACGCGGTAGCAGATGCCGGAGCGTTACCTTTTGTTGCTTTATCCTTATTGAAAGGAGAATCTGCAAAGTCTTTGGTAATGGACACCAAAAAGCTGGCCGGAGAAAAAACATGGGGAGTAGGAATTTTAGGATTTGCCCCTCAGGAATTAAGAGATGAGCAAACCTCTTATATCTTGGAAGCAAAACCTCCGGTAGTTTTAATTGCAGGAGGAAGACCTGCACAGGCTAAAGTATTTGAAAAAGCGGGAATAAAATCATTCTTACATGTTCCGTCCCCTGCTCTTCTGGATATTTTCCTTAAAGAAGGAGCTAAAAACTTTATTTTTGAAGGGCGTGAATGCGGAGGCCACGTAGGTCCGCTGTCCAGTACTGTTCTTTGGGAAAAACAAATTGAACGTATTTTAAAAGAAGAGCATCCTGAAAACATCAGTGTATTTTTTGCAGGGGGAATCCATAACGCCTTTTCAACGGCATTTGTTTCCATCATGACAGCTCCGCTGGCTGCAAGAGGAGTAAAAATCGGGGTATTGATGGGTACAGCCTATCTGTATACTCATGAAGCTGTACAGACAGGTGCCATTCAGGAAGAATTTCAGTCCCAGGCTATGCAGGCGAAAGATACGGTCTTGCTGGAAACAGCTCCAGGACACGAAACCCGTTGTTTAAATACAGCATTTGCCCACCATTTCAACACCGAAAAAGCAAAACTTCTTGCTGCCGGAATGGATAAAAAACAGGTCTGGGAACAGCTTGAAAAATTAAATGTAGGCCGTTTACGTATTGCTGCTAAAGGCATAGAACGTCAGGGTGATAAGCTTGTCAATATTCCTAAAGAGGATCAGCTGGACTTAGGAATGTATATGATCGGACAGGTAGCCACCATGCAGAATCGTGTGATCTCATTGGCAGCACTTCATCAAAGCGTTGTAGACAATTACGAACATATTCAGGAGGCGGCATTACCGGAAGAACCCGTTTCTACTGAAAAACCGCTGGACATCGCCATCGTAGGAATAGAATGTATTTTCCCGGGAGCTAAAAACCTTGATGAGTACTGGAGAAACATCATTCTTGGAAAAGACAGTGTCACTGAAGTACCCGACGAAAGATGGAATAAGGAATTATACTACCGTCCGGATTCTGACGGACCGGATGTATCCCACTCCAAATGGGGAGGATTTATTCCCAAAATTGATTTCGATCCGCTGGCATTCGGTATTCCGCCACAATCTCTTGCCGCTATTGAACCTACTCAGTTGTTAACTTTATTGGTCGCCAAGCGTGCCATGGAAGATGCAGGATATGGAGAAAAACACATCAACAGAGAAAACATTTCTGTCATCATAGGTGCTGAAGGAGGAAATGATCTTGCCAACAGCTATAGTTTCAGAGGATATTATAAGCAGGTTTTCGGAGAACTTCATGAAGAAGTAAAAGAAGCCTTCCCACATACGACTGAAGATTCTTTCCCGGGTATTCTGGCAAATGTAATCGCAGGTAGGATTACGAACAGATTAGACCTTGGTGGAAGAAACTTTACGGTAGATGCAGCATGTGCTTCTTCTTTGGCAGCCATTGATCTGGCATGTCAAGAACTTGTATTAGGAAAATCTGATATGGTTCTTGCCGGAGGGGCAGACTTACACAATGGAATTAACGATTATCTGATGTTTTCCAGCACGCATGCCCTATCCAGAAAAGGAAGATGTGCTACATTTGACAGCGATGCAGACGGTATTGCTCTTGGAGAAGGTATTGCTATCCTTGTTTTAAAAAGATATGAGGATGCCGTACGTGATGGAGACCGTATTTATTCAGTGATTAAGGGCGTTGGAGGATCCAGTGACGGTAAAGCATTGGGCTTGACTGCTCCAAGACAGATAGGTCAGGTAAGAGCATTAGAACGTGCTTACACCCAGGCAGGTATAAGCCCTGCATCTGTTGGATTAGTGGAAGCTCACGGTACAGGAACGGTGGTAGGTGATAAAACCGAATTAAGTGCACTGACTAATTTATTCAGCCGTTCAGGGGCATTACCGGGGCAGACTCATTTAGGATCTGTAAAAACACAGATTGGTCATACAAAATGCGCAGCAGGATTAGCAGGATTAATCAAAGCTTCTCTTGCAGTATATCACGGTGTAAAGCCACCTACCCTTCACCTTCAGCAGCCTAACGCGTATTACAATGCAGAAACCAGTCCGTTTGCATTCCATGCGGAAAGTGGATTATGGGCAGAGAAAAACCGTTATGCAGGAATCAGTGCTTTCGGATTTGGAGGAACAAACTTCCACACCGTTATTGCGAACCATCCAAAACAGGATGATTCAATTGCCATGCAGTCATGGCCTTCAGAACTGTTTGTTTTCCGTGGAGATACGTATGAAGAAGCGAAAGAACAGTCCGGTCAGATTAAAACTTTATTAGAAATTAATGATGGTATTCCGTTACAGGATATTGCCTACAGCTTAAGCATCAGTTCAGAAAAGCCTATCCAGTTCAGCATTGTGGCAGATACGGTTGAAGATCTGATGATGAAGGTTGAGCTGGTATTGCTAGGGATTGAGACTAAAGATACATTTACCGTAAATAAAAAAGAAGGTAAAGTAGCGTTCACATTCCCTGGACAAGGCAGCCAGAGAATCAATATGGCCCGTGACTTATTTGTCGTTTTCCCGGCCATGCGTAAGATTATTGATAATTATCCTGAGCTTGAAAAAGTGGTTTTCCCATCTAAAACTTTTAATGAGGCTGATGTAAAACAACAGAAAGAAACCATTAAAGATACCCGTTTAGCACAACCACTTTTAGGAATTGTAGACCTTGCATTGGCTCAATTCTTAGAATCATTGGGTATTATTCCAGATATGCTGGCAGGCCACAGCTACGGTGAAATTCCGGCTTTATGCTTTGCAGGAGTATTTGATGAAAATAAACTGGTAGACTTAAGTGTTCAGAGAGCTCAGTCTATTTTAAATTCTGTGGAAGGAGGAGATCCGGGTTCAATGCTGGCAGCAAGCGCTACAGCGGAACGTTTGCAACCGATTATTGCGAAAGTAGAAGGATGTTATCCTGTCAACTTCAATGCGCCAACACAATGTGTGATCGCCGGAAGTACGGATGCGATCAATAAACTGCTTGAGACGCTTAAACAGGAAGGGATTTCTGCTAAAAAACTGGAAGTTGCCTGTGCATTCCACAGTCCGTTGTTAGCAAAATCCAAGGAATTATATGCTGAGGTATTGAAAGATATTTCTTTCGGGGAAATGCAGATTCCAGTGTGGTCCAATACCACGGCAGAAGTATATCCGGCAGATCCGGCAGAAATAAAAGAAAGACTTACTGACCACCTGGTACAGCCTGTCAGATTTGTAGAGCAGCTGCAGGCCATGTACAATGACGGAGCGAGAATCTTCATTGAAGTAGGACCGGGAAAAGTTCTTACCGGATTAACCAAATCCTGTCTGGAAAAAGATCAGCTGACCTTATATGTTGAAGACAACAGCCACAATAAATTCAGTCACCTGCTTTGTATGCTGGCACAATATTTAGGAACCGGCCGAAGCTTTAATATTGAAAAACTTTTTGATGGACGAAACGTGAAGGTTATTGATCTTAACCAACCTGAGCTTTATAAGAAAAGTCCAGCCATCTGGCGTGTTAACGGGCAGACTGCCCATCCAACTCATGGTAATCTGCCATCTAACGGTGCATTACCACTCATAAACCCTATTCCCATGAACAATTTTACTACGAATCATCAGGCACCGGCAGCTGAAGCGCAATCTACCGCTGAACGTATGCTGCAGGAATATTTAAACAGTATGAAATTAATGATACAGGCACAACGCGATGTGATGCTTTCCTTTATGGGACAGAATCCTCAGGCGTTTCCTGCTCCTGTTTATCAGGCTCCGGCTCAACAGCCAGTTTCTGCTATTCCGGTTCAGCCTGTTCAGCAGGAAAGACCAGTAGCCGTTGCAGCCGTGAAACAGGCTCCTTCAAAAGATATCAAATCCTTATTACTGCAGGTGGTAAGTGACAAAACAGGATATCCTCAGGAAATGCTGGGTATGGAAATGGATCTGGAAGCGGATTTAAGCATCGATTCTATCAAAAGAGTTGAAATCATCGGAACACTTCGTAACGAACTGGGAACTCTGGGCAACGGAAACACCAGCGAAGACACCGTTATGGAGCAGCTGGCAGGCATAAAAACATTAAGCGGATTAGTTTCATGGCTTACTGAATTCTCAGGTGCTGAAACAACTGCTGGCACAGAAAAAAATGGATCTACAGCTGAATCAGCAGCCTCAAAACTACAGGCTCAGCCGGCATTTTCTCTTGAAGATCTTCAAAATGCAATCCTGAATATCGTAAGTGAGAAAACAGGATATCCGAAAGAAATGCTGGGTCTTGATCTGGATCTGGAAGCGGATTTAAGCATAGACTCCATCAAACGTATGGAAATCATAGGTGATCTTAAAACCAAGATCGGTTTTGGTCAAAACCTTGAACAGGCGGATGATGTGATGGAAAAACTGGCGGCTATCAAAACCCTTCGTGGTCTGGCAAGCTGGATCAGTGAAATGAATGGCGAAACCAATGAAGCAACTCAGGAAGTGAAAACAGAAAATACAGCAGAACCAGCTCAAAATGTACTTTCACGTCTTCGTTTTGACATCACGCCTACTGATCCTTCTTTAGTGCAAAATACAGAAGTATTGCAGGGAAAACGTTTTGCCATTACCCAGGATAACAGCAATCATACCTCCGCAATCAAAGAAGCTCTGGAAAAACACGGAGCCATCGTAGAAGTGGCAGATACAGAAAAAGATCTTTCCAACATTGACGGATTAATTATGCTGGACCTGTTCTCAGCAGCTGATAAACCAAGCATTATCGATCATGTGGATCTGATCAAAAAACTGGATTTTGATAAAGCAAAATGGGTATACCTGATCTCAGATATTTCTGCACATCTTCAGGAAATCACAGATGTAAGCGTATTGCGCCATCATCAGGGTTATCCGGGACTTTTCAAAAGTTTAGCCAGAGAATTTGACAATACCGCCTGCAGACTGATCAGCCTTAGCACGCCTCAGGAAGTGGATCAGATTGCTGAAATTACTTTAAAGGAAATCCTTACAAATGATAAACCCGCTGAAATCATTTACAAAAATGATCAGAGACATAAAATAGACATTATCCCTTCTCCATTATCCACAAGCTTGCATGAAGCGCATATTCAGTTGGACCAAAAATCTGTGGTATTGGTACTTGGAGGTGCACAGGGAATCACCGCCGAACTGGTAAAGCATATGTCTCAGGCTTATCCTTGTACCTATATTCTGGTAGGAAGATCCGCAGACCCAAGAAATGAACTTTCTGCGAAAGATTTTCAGGGAATGAAAACCAAAGAGGAAATCAGAGGATTCCTGATCAGATCCGGACAATTCACTTCTCCGGCAGAGATTGAAAAAGAAACAACGAAAATTTTCAAAAACAATCAGATTCTTCGCACCATCCGTGATATGGAAGAACTTGGAAATACGATCATTTACCAATCACTGGATCTTTGTGACGAAGAAGGTTTGAGCAGATTAATCAGCAATATCTATGAAAAATACGACCGCCTGGATGGAGTCATCCACGGAGCAGGTCTTTTAGAAGATAAATTATTCAAACAAAAGACCACAAGCTCTTTCGGACGTGTATTTGACACCAAAGTGAAACCCCTGCGTGTATTGGCAGAACAGCTTCGTTCCGACTGTCAGTTTGTAGTATTATTCTCAAGTATCGCTTCCGTATACGGTAACAAAGGTCAGACAGATTATGCGGCAGCCAACAGTGTACTGGATGATTACGCCAATGCTTTAAACAAAAGATTAAAAGGAAAAGTAATCTCTATCAACTGGGGACCATGGAAAGGAGCCGGAATGGTTTCTTCCACCCTGGAATCAGAATACGAACGCAGAGGTATTTCCATGATACCGCTGGATGAAGGAAAAGAAATCTTCCTTAATGAGATCAAATACGGAACGGAAAGCCAGGTGCTGATCATGTCAGGAAATAATTGGTAAAACTCTGCATAAACAAAGTATGAAAAAAACAGATGTTGCTGTAATTGGTTTATCCTGTGTCTTTCCCGGGGCACAGGATGCCAACACTTTCTGGCAGAATATTGTCAATAAAGTTGATTCTACCGAAGTCGCTCCGGCGGATCGGATAGATCCTGTTCATTTCAGTGATGCCACAAGTCCCGTTGACCGTTTTTACTGTCAGCGTGGAGGGTTTATCCCTGATTATACATTTGATCCTACCGCATTTGGTATTTTGCCACTGGCTGTTGAAGGAACGGAACCCGATCATTTGCTTACCCTTGATCTGGTACAGAAAGCACTGGAAGATGCAGGTATATTTCAAAAGAATGCTTCTCTTGAAAAAGCAGGAATCATCATCGGTAAAGGAAACTATACCGGTCCGGGAGCAACCCGTGCTATCGAAATCGTAAGAACCGGAGAACAGATTTCCTCATTATTACAGGAACTGTTACCTCATGTTTCTTCCTCCGATATTGAAAAGGTAAAACATGCTTTTCAGGAACGTAAAGGCCGTTTTGCAGCAGATACCGCCATGGGATTAATTCCCAATCTTGTTGCTTCACTTGTCGCCAACCGTTTCAATCTGGGAGGCACTGCATTTACCGTGGATGCCGCTTGTGCATCTGCTTTAATTGCTGTAGATCATGCCGTACAGGAACTTCAGAGAGGTCGTTCCGACATCATGATCGCAGGAGGTGTACACACAGGACAGAACGCTGCCTTCTGGAGTATTTTTGCCCAACTGGGAGCGATGTCACGCCAGCAGCAGATCAAGCCGTTCAGTATGGATGCTGACGGTCTTTTGATTGGTGAAGGTTGTGGTTTCGTGGTGTTAAAAAGACTGGAAGATGCTGTTCGGGATCAGAACAAAATCTATGCTGTGATCAAAGGGGTGGGCGTAAGCAGTGATGGTACCGGAACCAGCGTAATGAGCCCATCTGTAAAAGGTCAGCTGAAAGCGTTGGAACAGGCATGGATCAATGCTGATTTAGATAAAAATAAAGTGGGATATCTTGAGGCTCATGGCACAGGAACGCCCCTTGGAGATAAAACAGAGCTTCAGACCTTAGCCCAGTTCTTCGGAAAAGAAGAAACAGCTCCGGCTGCGGGTATCGGATCTGTAAAGTCCAATATCGGGCATGCCATGCCGGCAGCCGGAATTGCTGGATTAATTAAAACCTGTCTTGCCTTACATCACGATACTTTACCACCAACCCTATATTGCGAAAATCCGAATTCGGAGATGCAGAATACAAGGTTTGAACCGGTACAGGAAGCCAGAAACTGGTCAAAAACAGGACTACCTAAAGTAGCGGCAGTGAATGCTTTCGGATTCGGAGGTATCAACGCACATGTTGTTCTGGAAGGCTATGATATGCCTAAAAAAGATAAGGTGCTAATTCTGGCAAGACCAACACACGAAGAATTGCTTTCCGCATTACAAAATAATGAAACAACCATTGGTGAAGGAAATTTCAGGGTTGCGATATTCGATCCAACACCAGCAAGAATAGAAAAAGCCATTAAAATTGTTTCCAAAAATATCACCTGGAAAAACAAACAGGATATCTGGTACACTTCTACTCCATTATTAAAAGATGGCGGTAAAGTAGCCTTTGTATTCCCTGGATTAGATGGTCTGGCAAAAGGTGAGGTAGAAACGGTAAGCCGTTATTTCGGATTATCAGCACCTATCGAAACAGAAGGTGAAGGGCTTCTAACCGATGCCTTAAACATCTTCAACAGCTGCAGTATCCTTGATAATTCATTAAAAAAACTGGGAATTATTCCGGATATGAATGCAGGGCACAGTTTAGGAGAATGGCTGGCAGGATATTCGTCCGAGCTGGCAGAAGCAAATTCTGTAAAAGCTTTAATTGACGTGCTGAACCCTGAAACTTTTGAATTAAAAGATTCCAGATTCATCGCCATAGGAGCCGGAATTGAGGTAGTACAGCACTTTATTTCAGAAATTTCAGACTTATATATTTCCAATGACAACTGCCCTAATCAGGTGATTCTTTGCGGAAGCAATACTGCTCTGGATGAGTTGGTTCCCTTGTTAAAAGCAAAACAGATCTTCCATCAGGTTCTGCCGTTCCAGTCAGGATTCCACTCTCCTTTTATCGCTGATAAATTGGATGTGATCCTTGCGGGGATGGAAAAAGCACAGTTCCAGCAGACAAAAATCCCATTGTGGTCTGCTACCACATTAGAACCTTATCCTGCAGATCAGGCAGCGATCAGAAAACTGAGTGCCGAGCATTTGGTAGAACCTGTCCGTTTCCGTGAACTGACCGATAAATTATACGAAGAAGGCGCAAGAGTCTTCATTCAGGTCGGAACTGGCGGTCTGATTGGATTTATTGATGATACCTTGAAAGGAAAAGCTTTCAGTACCATCGCTTCCAGCGTTCCGACCCGTTCTGCATTGGCTCAATTACAAAGGGTAGTTGCCTCCTTGTTTGTAGAAGGAAAAACCATTGCCCTTGACTTTTTAGAAATTCAAAATCAATCGAAAAGAGCTTCAGGAAAAGGTATTAAACTGGAATTAGGTTCACCTATCATCCGTAATTTTAAAGAAGTGAAAGCGTTGGCTCAATCCTTCGATTCGCCAAAACAATATTCCGCTAACGCTCCGGCCATGACTGCCAAAAGTGGTCATCCGCTGGTACAGGCATTTCAGGACAATGTTGCGGATATGATCCGTATGCAGGAAGAAGTATTGACTTTATTCCAGAACCGTCCGGAAATCACCATCCAAAGACCTGCTCCTGTAGCTCCAGCCCCACAACCCGTAAGAAGTACAAACTTTACAAAAGATCTGTACGTAACACTGGAAAGCCACCCTTACCTGATCGACCACAGTTTATTGAGACAGCCCAAAGGCTGGGCTCATGTAGCAGATATGGAACCGGTTATTCCGATGACGATGATTTTTGAACAATTAGCAGAAATCGCAGAAGCGGAAATCCCGGGAACATGGGTTCATAAAATCATGAACGTAAGTGTCTTCCAATGGATGAATGTGGCCAAGCCTTTCGAAAAAACCGTAAAAGGAGAATGGCGCTCACCGAAGCACGCTTATCTCGATATTGAAAACTTTGCCAATGCAGAAGTAGTCTTAAAATCGGGTCCTGTTCCGACACCAGCCTTCAATCTTTCTATCGGTCATCTTTTACCCATTGAAAGAACGCCTGAGGAAATCTATGACATGCACATGTTCCATGGAGACCAATACCAGGGAATTACTGAAGTTTCTGCCGTTGGAGATAAAGGAATCATCGGAAAAATAAAAGGAAACGGTGGTAAAGGTTCTTTACTGGATAATGCAGGACAGCTTTTCGGGCTTTGGCTTCAGCTTACTTTAGTGAAAGACCGTATTGCATTCCCTGTCAAGATCAGAGATATTGAATTCTTCGGCGATATGCATGATCAGGAAGGTATTTTTGAATGTACCTGCATGCTCACCGAATTGAATGATGAATTTGCCATCGCAGATATCATCCTAAAGAGAGATGGAAAAATATGGTGCGCCATTACGGGCTGGCAAAACAGAAGACTTGAAATTGATGCCGCCTTATGGAATGTTTCCATGTCACCACTGCACAACCGCCTTTCGGAAGAGATTGCTCCTGATGTATTCATCTTCCACCAAGCCTATACAAGAGTTGCTTCATGGGATTTTATCCTGAAAAGATATTTCAACCAAACAGAAAAACAGCATCACCAGCAGCTATTACCTAACAAAAAGAAAAACTGGATGGTAAGCCGTGTAGCGGTGAAAGATGCCGTAAGAAATCTTCTTCGCAAAGAAAAAAATCATGCCTGCTTCCCGATCACGTTTGAAATCCGTTCCGATGAAGTGGGAAAACCTTACCTCATCAGTGATTTTACAGAAGACATCCATATTTCTCTGGCTCACAAAGGAAAAGATGCCGTGGGAATCGCGAGATATGGAAAATCTGTAGGAATTGATATGGAATTGATGGAAGAACGCAGTTCAGGATTCTATGACATGGTATTTACCGACAAAGAATTAACCTTATTAAAAGACAGAGATCAGGCGGAGTGGACCACCCGTTTCTGGGTCGCCAAGGAAGCTTACGGAAAATTCCTGGGGACAGGACTCAAAGGGAATCCTAAAGCCTTCGAAGTCGAAGAAATAAAAGAGGATCACCTGTGGATCAACAATATTGAAATCAAAACTATTAAACATAAAAATTATATTATCGGATGGACACTGTAAACGCAACATTAAAAATGAACCACGAAGAACTTTTTACTTTATTAAAAGGTTTTATTACTGAAGTGATAGGTGCTGAATTTGTAGAAGAGATGGATATTACTCCTGAAAGTTCATTCACCAGAGACCTTGAAATGGACAGCATCGAGATTGTCTCTTTCTCTGAAAAGATCAAGGCGCATTTTGGCGATCAGATCGACTTTACAGGTTGGTTATCTTCAATGGATCTTGACCAGCTGATCAATCTTGACCTTAGTATGATCATCAATTATATCTACGAATGCCAATAATCACTGTCAATAACAGACAAGTTCATATACAGGAACTCAACAAAGGAGCCGGACAAACCGTGGTACTCATCCACGGTATGTTCAGCAACCTGTCCATTTATTATTTTAATATTGCCCCTGTGCTGGCAAAACATTTCCATGTGGTGATGTACGACCTGAAAAGCCACGGTATGAGTGAGCGTTTTCTGGATGGCTACGACCTTGATAACATGTCTTCCGATCTGATAGGTTTAATAGATCATCTTCAACTGGAAAAAGTACACCTTGTCGGCTACAGCTTCGGAGGTCTTATCGCTTTAAAAACAGCTTTGGAATATCCTGATCGCGTGAATCAGCTTGTGGTGATGGAAGCTCCGGATCCTCAGGATGAAAAAGCCCGTAACATCATTGATGAATACAGCAAAGAATTTCTTGAGCATTATGTGGCTAATTTTACAGACACCACCAAAGTGCAGATGGGCAAAAGACAAATGGAGAAGAACCACCGTATGTATGAATTTCTGTTTAATCAGACCAGCATCAAAGCAGATATGATTAAGGAAAAACATTTCCTGGGTGAAGCCCGTTTTAATGAATTATCGTCTCCTGCTCTATTGCTTTATGGCGCTGATTCCAACTGCAGACCTACCGGTGAGTGGCTGCAATCTCAAATCAGCCAGTCTGAACTTGAATTAATCCCGGGTGATCACAATATTCCGATTCAGGAACCTCAGCGCATTGCTGAAACGATCGCTCAATTTTTATCTAAAATTTTAACACAAAACCATGGCTAAATTTGCATTTATAGTTCCACCATTGACAGGTCATGTCAACCCTACTTTAAGCATCGGTGCTACCCTGCTGGAAAGAGGACATGAAGTAGCCTGGATCAGCCTTGACCCGACTTTAGAGGCCAAACTTCCCGAAGGAGGAAAATTATTACTGATCCAATATGATCAGACCGACGAAGAAAAGAAAGAAAGTGAACAATATCTCGATATTATCTCCAAAAAAGTAGTGTATGGTATAGACAGCGTTAAGTTCCTGTATGAAGAGGTTCTTATCCCGCTGAACAGACATTGCTATAATGGTATTGTTACTTTATTAAAAATAGAGCAGCCCGATTTGGTTATCGGGGATCATCAGTTATTTGCAGCTCCGGTTGCAGCCAAAACTCTTGGTATTCCTTACGCCACTTCCGTTACCGCTCCGGCAGCTATTAAAATCATGAATGAACTTCCAAAAGTACACGAATGGGAAGTGAATCAGATCATCGATCTGCAGAAAGAACTGGGTTTCCAGGAAGAACGCTCTCTGGCGACTTCAGACCTTCTGACCTTGGTTTTGACTTCCGGTTATTTCTTTGGGGAAATGGAAGATCTGCCGTCCCAATACCAATTCACAGGTCCGGTTCTTACGGAAAGACGTGTTTCATGTGAATTCGACTGGGAAAAATTAAAAAGCAAAGACAATAAAAAGATCTTAGTAAGTATCGGAACCACTTTCGATCACGACCATAAAAAGGCATTTTTCCAGAAGGTTATTGATGCCTTCAAAGATGAAGATTTAACTGTAGTAGTCATTTCCGATCCACAACTTTTCGAGCAATGGCCGGACAACTTTATGGTGTATCAGCAGGTTCCACAACTGGATCTGTTACCTCATCTGGATGGTGTAGTTTGCCACGGCGGCCATAATACCGTTTCTGAAACATTATCCAACGGCATTCCTTTGGTTGTGATTCCGATTGCGTATGATCAGTCGCATGTTGCAGGACGTGTGGTGCGTACAGAAGCGGGTGAGCGCCTTAATTTTAACAGATTTAAAGCCAATCACCTGAGAGAGGCCGTACACCAGATTTTAAATACTCCGGGCTACCGTGAAGCAGCCCGGAAGGTTGGTCAGTCTTTTGTGGAAGCAGGAGGCGCTGCTACAGCAGCCAACCTGTTGGAACAAGCGATATCAAAGGCTTCAAAACCTGAAAAACCGTCTAAATTTTTATTCGTAGTTCCTCCTTTTTTCGGACATGTGAGCCCGACTCTGAGTGTGGGAGCGAGTCTGATTGCCCGCGGACATGAAGTAAAATGGTTTGGGATTACCCCTTTAGACAGTAAACATATTCCTGAAGGAGGTTCTTATTTCTACCCTGAAGAAGATCTTGTTCCGTATCAGGAAGAAATTGCCCGTATTTTGAAAAGGCAGGATGACGGACCTGCATGTTCCGGACCTGAAGTCATGAAACTGGCACTGGAAGAAACCTATGTTCCTTTCGCTAAAATGATGATGCCGGGATTAACCCGTTTAACAGAGAGCTGGATGCCGGATGTGATCGTGAACGACTGTATCACTTTCGGAGGGGCCCTTTTCGCCCATAAAAACAATATTCCTTGTGTAACGACAACTCCTGTACCACCGGATGTGATGGGAGATACTGAAAAAAGTGCTCCAAAAATCTGGGAATGGCAGCAAAACCTGATCAAAGACCTTCAAAAAGAAGTGGGAATTCATGAGGAAGGTATTTATATTCATTCTCACAAACTGAATATGGTGTTTACCTCCCAGGCTTTCGCAGGATTTGAAACCGTTCCGCCTCATATGAAATTTGTAGGGCCGGTAAAAGGCCGTCCGAATGATGCTCCGTTTGACTGGGATAAACTGAATGCGTCTACCACTCCAAAAATCTTTGTATCATTGGGAACGCTGCTGGTAGACATCAGAAAAGCTTTTTTTGAAAAAATCATTGCAGCATTTAAAGATCAGCCTGTAACCGTGATTGCCGCTACTCCACCCGAAATTTTTGAAGAATGGCCGGACAACTTTATCGTGAACAGCTTTGTGCCACAATCGGCAGTGATGCAGCGAATGGATATGGTCATCTGCCACGGTGGTTTTAATACTGTAAATGATACTTTCCGTAACGGATTGCCCATGCTGATCACTCCTATTGCTTATGATCATTTCCATATTGCCAAACTGATCGAACAGGCAGGCTGCGGAATCAGCATCCGGTATAAAAGACTCCGCGTAGAGGCCCTTCGTGAAACCGTTTTTGAATTATTGGAAAATCCTAAATACAGAACTGCCGCTCAGGAAGTAAGAAATACATTCACGCTTGCCGGAGGAAATGACAAAGCGGTAGAGCTGTTAGAAAATTTTGTAAACGAACATTCAACATTAGCTTCTGTGTAGCCTATGAATCGACCTATGAAAAGAAGATTGCTATTTGGTGAGCGTATGTTACTGGGAGACGGAACAGAACCTTTTAACGCGGTCATTCCGTTCAGACTGAGAGGGACTTTTACCTTAAAAGAGATCCAGCAGGCTCTGGCCCGGATTCAAAACAAACACCCTTGGCTGAGAGCATTGATCAGCCATGATGAAAAAAATATTCCATGGTTTAATGTTCCTGAAAAAACGGTTTCCATTCCTGTAAGAATCGTCACCAGACAAAGTGAGGACCAGTGGCAGGAAGAATCCAGGAAAGAATGGAACACCATCTTTAATTACGAAAAATTACCCCTGATCCGGTTTGTCTGGATCAAAGGGGAAGACGTTTCTGACATGCTGTTTGCGTTCCACCATTGTCTTTGCGATGGTGGTTCTGCAATGGCCTTCCTGAAAGAGTTTTTAATGGCTCTGGACAATCCGGCGGCTGAAATCGGGACAGAAAACCCGATCTTGGGAATTGAAGATGTGGTTCCTGCCCATATCCTGAACAGCCGCAGACAAAAACTGAAAGCCAGACTTATCGGAAGAATGGCCGCCACTGCCATCAAATGGCTTCCCACAGGCAAAAAAGCTGTGGAAAGACAGAGTGATTACCTCATCCATTGGAAGCTGGATGAAACGGTAAGCAAAGAATTAATCACTTACTGCAAATCCCGGGGGGTAACGGTAAATACATTTTTAAGTGCGGCGGTATTGCAGGCATTTAAAAAAGTAAGAGCAGAAAAGTCCTTCAATAAAGTTTCCTGTCCGGTAGACATCAGACGTTTTGCAGGACAGATCAAAGAAGATCATATTTTCGCTTTCGGGCTGATGATCGTGGTTTCTTCTGATGAAAAGCTAAGCTTTGAGGATAATCTCCGTGCCATGCAGAAATCTGTGGAAAAAAAGACCTCAAAACTGAATCCCTATATCACCATGATGGTCATGGAATCCGGGCATGATGCCCTGAGTAATTTCACCAGGCTGTTGAAGAACGGAAAATCCTCCAACGATTGTATGTTTTCCAATCTGGGACGCATTCAGATTCCTCATGAGTACAAGGAGTTTACGGTAGATACGATTTTCAGTCCGTCAGTAATAGGACCGCTGGGAAATACCACTACAATGGTAACCTCAACGTACCGGGGTGAAATGGATTTTTCATTCATGGGAAGCGAAGGATATTTACCTTACACAGATGCACTGGCAGTTCGTGAAGAGGTAATGCAGGTCATCCATTCTCAACTAAAACAAATGGCAGTATCATGATCAAAAGACCCTTAATGATGGTGGAAAGGATCATGTATGTAGATCCTGAAACACCTTTAAACTGTATCTATACGGCAAGAATCAAAGGAGAGATTCCTGAAGAAAATTTTAAAGCTGCTTTAATAAGAATCCAGCAGAAGCATCCTATTCTAAGAACGAATATTGATCATAACATCGGAAACTATCCTTATTTTATGGGACAGAAAGATATTGAACCTATTCCGCTTCGCATTGTAGAACGTACAACAGACGATGACTGGTTCAAAGAATCCGAAAAAGGATGGTTTAAACTTTTTGAAACACCCAAAAAACCATTGGCCGAAGTAGTCTGGGTAAAAGGACATAATACTTCCGAAATCCTTTGGGTCATGCCTCACTGCATATCCGATGGAACCACGGGAGTAACCTTACTGCGTGAGCTTCTGAGTTTGCTGGACAATCCTTATGCTCCATTAATTCCTTATGTTGCTTTTGAATCTGTTGATGATTTTCTGCCTTCGGATTTTAATACAGCCATCAAAAAATATAAGGCCGGCCTTTACCTTCTGTTCGCCAGAATATTCTTTTCCATGCAGCGAAAAAGCAAAAAAAGAAACCAGGGAAAAAGCTATACCATTCACTGGAAAATGACTCAGGAAGAAACCAGGCTTATCACTGAAAAATGTAAAGCCAACCAGATTTCTGTGCATGCTTTGCTGTGTTCTTCCGTGATGCAGGCCTTCCGGGATGTTCAGGGAGACCGTGCCAAAGGTAAAGTGATCAGCCCGGTAGATGTACGTCATTTTATTCCGGAAATTAAAGAAGATCATTTATTTGCTTTTGCCCCAACCGTGGAGCTTTCCATCAGGAAAAACAGCAATGATGTGATGGACAATGCCAGGCTGATCAAAAAAGACCTTACTGCGAAAATCAATAAGATGGAAGCCCGTGAGCTCCTGTGGATGGGAGAACATATGCATCCTGTTGTAGGGCGGATGATCAATATGCTGAAATCCAGCGAGGGCGGACATGACATTACCTTATCCAATATGGGCAAGATCAATATCCCGAATGATTATAAAAACTTCAGCCTGGAAACGATTTTTAGTCCTACCGTGGCTTTCCCATGGCTGAACTCAAATACCTTAGTCACCAGTACGTACAACCAGCAGATGGACTTCACCTTCATGTCCAATGAAAATTTTCTTCCCAAAGTGGAAGCTCATCTGATAAAAGATAAAGCCATCGAGCTATTGACAACTTCTCTATGAAATTTAAAATAAAGCCTCCGAAGCCCAGACTGATAAAGAAAACCACCCTCAAACGCTTTCTCATAAAGCGTACGATTTATTATGTCCTTCCGAATGTGTTTTTTAATTTCATTATTGCTTACGCCAGTTTCAAGGAATTGGGCTACACCCATTTTTTTTCAGGAACCCAAAATCTTGCCCGTCTCACCCTGCCGATGGCCATCTTCCTTCCGGTGGTTCTTACCATAGACATCATCAAAAGAGTAACGGATGCCGCCAGCCAGGAAGCTATAGAGTTTACGGTAGACGAGCAGCTCAACATCAAAAAACTGATGACCAGACTGAGCATCTTACATGGATTAATTACCGGATTATTGGTATTGTCACTGCTGTTTATAGGACAGTATAATTTTTCAAAGGATTACAAACTGGATGCAACGGCAATGGCTGTCGTAGTAGGAACGCTGGCGGGAATTCTGTCTGTGGTTTTTGTATACTTACCCGTATGGAGGTTAAGAAAATGGATGTGCAAAGTAACATCAGTCCCAGCTGATTTAAACACATAATTCCCCAATAAAAAACATACATCATTGTCTATCATTTAATTAACAATGAAAAAAAGTATAACAACACCCGGTTGATCAGACGGTCACCGGGTATTTTCATGGACACTCAACTTAATTTTTTCCTTTAAAACTTACTATTTGGTAAATTTTTTATATTTATATAATAATTTACAAGAATTTTTCTTGAACAGAATGATTAATAATGTATGTACAAAATAACGGATCAGTTAAAAAATATAGGATTCAGTATCAATCGTTTAGATTATATTATCGCCCGAAATAACAACAAAAGAGAATTCAATACCCTGGAATATTTTTGCATTTATATTATTCTGGAAAATATTCAGCTAACGGTAGAGAATGTTCCATACCCTTTAAAAAGAGGAAGTATCGCCTTCGTAGGGCCGCAAAAGAAAATAGTCTTCGGTGAAACCAAAAGATCAGATGTATATTCAATTGCTTTTTCATCCAGTTTTTATGAAAGATCAAATAAAGACAGTCTTTTTATCAATTCTCAGCTTTTTTATAATTATAATTCCGATATATTTATAGCACCTTTCCTGAATGTAGAACAGATGAGAGTGGTTTTTCTGGAGCAGATGGAAAGTTTCAGGAAAAAGGATGAAAGCTTATATATAGCGGCTGCCCATAATGCTATAGAACGACTGATGCTGGATGCCCTTCTGCATATTCCTACTGAAGAAATCAAAAAGGAAATCAAATTTGACTATATGTATTATGTCAACCGGTTCAAAGTTCTGTTGCAAAGAGATTATAAAAAGGCAAAAAAAGTGGCTTATTATGCCGAAGAACTTAATATCTCATCAAGGAAACTGACCGAGATGACAGAGTATGTACTGGGAAAAACAGCCAAACATATCATCATTGAAAAACTCATTACCGAATGTAAAAAGGCCCTGAGCTTCTCCAACTCAACGATTTCTGAGATATCTTACGATCTGGGTTTCAGCAATGAAGGGAACTTTACTAATTTTATTAAAAAACATACGGGAAAAAATCCCTCCGAAATGAAATAATTTGTATATTTACATAAGTAACCTTTTGGGGAAAAATATAGGTTATATGCTTGCAAAGTATATTTTATTCATTTTGCTTTATTTTGCTTTTACAAAATCATTTGCACAGGCAGCAGACGGTTTAAGGCTTAACGTTAGGCTTTATCCCGTACAGATGCTTGCTGTAGGCACAGGATTTTCGGACGAAGGGAACGAGTCTTCCTTCCGGGAAGTTCAGTCTGTAACCATCTCAAGTCCGACAGGGTTTCAGCTGAATGCACAATATGATGAATATCGTGACGCCTCCGGTAATTCCGAAAGCAGCAGGGAAAGATCTGGTGATTACCCTCTTATCAGCCATCACAAAGGAGTGGTTCAGGAGAGATATATCATCGATCATGAGTTAGAAAATGCAATGGAAGATTTAAGCTCCAACAGCAGTGACGAGCAAAATTTTTTAACATTAACTCTAATTTCTCAGTAAAAAATAAAGCAAGGCTTAAAAAAATTACTATGCATCGAATAACAATTATGCAATTTATTCATTCCCTATATATTAAGTAAAATTAATGTTTAAGATTAATTAAACATTCTTTTTACTTTATGGTGATTTTATCAGCATTTAAAAGATACTTTTTATGTAATTATTCATAAAATGTACTCATCAGTGCGCGCCTATTTCTTCGTAAAAATTCACAAATAATAAGTATTTTTTCACAAAGACCATGATGTTCTTTGTATTTACCTTTGCAACCGCAATTTTAAAAACAATTAATACAAAAAAACGTCTTTAACCTTATGAAAAATTTTATTCTAGCATCTTTTGCTATCCTTGGATTTTCAACATTACAAGCACAACAGAATGTAACGCTGAATGTAAGACTGAAGCCTATCCAGACTCTTGTTGTTAACAACGCTCAAAAAATCGTTAATTTAGACTACGAAACCAAAGATGACTATGCCAACGGGGTATCTTCTCTTAACGCAGATCACTTAAGCATTTACAGCACAGGAGGATTCCAGGTAAAAGTAAAAGGTGGTAACGATGTATTACAGCAGGGAGGTAAAAACATCCAGGCTAACACGATCCAGATTATTGCAAGCGCAGGCTCTGAAGCTGTAAACGGCGCTCAATATGCTCAGAATGTACATTTATCAACTAACGAAGCTACTTTGGTAACTTCTTCTACCGGAGGGGTAGACAAAAAAATCAATATTGAATATAAAGGTGCAGGAGCTAATACTTACCTGGATAACTACATCGCGGGACAAGATCCAACAGTATATACTACTGAGCTGACGTATACGATTATTTCTCAATAATAGCTATCATTATGTAATGATAAAGTGTTGTACCTACCCCAGCACTTTATCAACATTTAAAAACTAATCTCCGTCATGAGCAGACTCTCTCTTTTCCTTTTCAGTCTTCTTTTCCTATCATCTTTTCATGGATACGCACAAACAGGAGTTTCGGTTTCACCGCCAAGACTGTATTTTGAATCGGGAAACGGAAACAGCAATACCCAGACAATAACGGTAACGAATGTAAGTGCCAAGAACTCTCTGGACCTTGCGGTAAGCCTTGGAGACTGGGAGTATGACAAAAAAGGTGAGAATGTAACCTATCCCGCCAATACCCTTCCCACTTCCTGCGCAAGTTGGGTTTCGGTCAAAAAGGAAGATAATTACTTCACGCTGGCTCCGGGAGAAAAAAAAGATATTGAGGTCACCATTACGGTTCCGAATGCGCTTTCAGACCAACTGGCTGCCCATACAGCCGTTTTGTATGTAAGTCAGATGAATCCGGTAGATGATGTGGATCATAAAGGCGCCAACATCAAAGTGAGCATCCGCTCAGGAATCAAATTATTCCATAAGCTGCCTGCCGCCAAAACTAAAAAACTGGAAATCCAGAATCTGGTATACGGAAAAACGACCAATACCATCAACCTATTTTTTGACAATCAGGGCGATATATGGGGAGACGGAAAAATTTTCACCGACTTTGTGAATACCCAAACCGGAAAAAAAGTATCACTGGATCCCATTATCTTTTACACCATGCCCGGAAACAAAAGAGAAATGGATATCCCGCTTCCGGCAAGCCTTGAAAAAGGGAAATATACCGCTTCTGTAATGATCGATTACGGAGACAACAACAATCTGGAATTAGGAGAATTAAGTTTCAGCTATGAATAGTAAAAAATTCTTCTGTTTCTTTCTGCTGATCTCTCTGAACTGCTTCTCACAGGTCAATTATAATTCCTGGATAAACAGCTACTTACAAATTAATTCCTACAGCGGAAATACCAATCCTGATGCCTATACCTTTACCCTGGCAGGTAATGGAGCATTTAATATTCCTTACTGGAAAATATCCATGAGGCTGAAACAGCCTATCACTTCTACAGATGGAAATTATACGATGCCTGCCAACAAAATATCATTTCAGCCCGTTTCCACTTCAGGACAGGCTTATCCGGGACCCGTACCCACCATTCCGCAGATCGGAATGCCGTTAAATACTTTTCTTCAGGCCAACCAGGAAGTCTTTTTAATTCCACAGTCCAATGCAGCACTGTACAATCAGCCGCCACAGCCCAACGGCTATTATAACCTGCAGGTAAAATACAGCCTGACCGTTATGGGAGGATCCTATCTGGGAAGCTACCCTTCCTGGACCCGATTTAATGTTCCGGTACAGTTTACGGCGTATGACCGGTACAACAATATTATTGGCAGGGCTGATCATAATTTTCAGATTCACATCGGACCGCTCAGCGGAACTCCGACCGATGTCCCTGAAATGTCGCTTCAGTTTTCTGCAAAAGCGGTCAACGGATCACTGGAATTCAAAAGCATGTCGGATTATGTCAACGGAGTAAGCGTCACTTATTCCAATGGACTGATTGTAAAAAGCAATACCAATTATCAGATCAAATTACGTTCTCTTCAGGGGCAGTTCAGCTCTCCGGCCGGAAACTACATTGCTTTAGGAACCGTAAAAATGAATCTCATCCCCGTTTCCGGAAACAATGGGAATGTATATCCTATCCTGCTGAGTGCTTCTCCACAGCTTATTGCGACAGGAGGCTCCACGGGAAACTCCAGCCTGTATTACGATATCCGATATTCTACCAAAGCCAATGATGAAAGACTGATTAATGCCAAATCGGAAGAATATTCCACCACCCTTCAATACGAGATTATCCCCCAATAACCATGCTTCAAGACCTGTTCAAAAAAATCTTTTTCATTTTTTTGATTTCGTTTCAGATATGGATTCCGGCACAAAGCAGTTCCGGGATAAGTCTTGATATCCGTAATGAATCCAGAACAGATAAAACAGGGATCCTGGATCTGATCATCGTCCTTGACAATCAAAGCACAAATGATTTCAAAGGAAAAATAAATATTACCATTCCTCAAGGTTTCAGAAATATTTCGGGCAACAATCTTCAGGTCGAAATGAAATCTGGGGAACACCTTTTCCTTCCCGTAAAGATCGTGGTCAGCAATAATGCCGTTTCAGGAGAATCCCGTCTGGGTTTCCGTCTTTCGGACCAGCAGAATAAAACAATGGCGGAAAAAGAAATACCTTACACCGTTACTGAAAATAATGCCATGCGCATCACGGCAGAAACCCCTCTGATTTATGTGAATAAGGCTACCGATTCGGTAGAAGTAAGGGCAAGGGTTTCCAATCTTGGGAACAGAAAGCAGCATGTAACGGTTGTCTTTAAAATTCCTGAAGCTGAGCAGGGAAATGCTTTTATAGAGAAAACAGGAAGTATTGGCGTGCAGAAAGATTCAGTCTTTGTGTTCCGTTTTCTGCCTTCCCGAATCAGATCCCGCAATTCTCAGATTTCCGTTAATATCGCAGGTTTCAGAGAGCCGGACAGAGAAATATTCGGCAACACTACGGTATCTGTGCAAAATGTTTCTTCGGTACAGCGTTATGAGGATTTGGAATCCACTGCTTTTTCCAACTTTACCAGGAATACCATCACAGCAAGTTACAGACATGCCGGAGAAAACCTTGACATGTATCAATTGGTAGGTTCCGGAGGTTTCAACCTTCCTTCAGGATATATTTTCATCCGGGGAAATATCTATACCATGACGAATCAGAGTGATCCTATTGTCAACAATACCTATCTGACCTATCACAGGGAAAACAATGAATTCACCATCGGAAACATCAATAAATTACTGGAACTTTCCATGTTCGGAAGAGGGCTGGAATATGCCTACACGTCTCCTGATAAAGACAAAAAAATTGAAGCAGGTTTCGTAGATCAGACCTACAGCCTGATCGAAAGAAATTCTTTTCTGAAATCTGGTTATGGATTTTATACCAGAGGAACTCTTGGAGCTCAAAACGCTTCCCATAATATCTCCGGAACCTATATTTTCAGGGACGATCCTTACGAAAAAGCCAGACATCATGTAGCCGGAACAGACCTTCAGTATGCTTTCGGTAAAGACTGGAGAACCAACACCAAGGTGTATGGCGGACTGAGTTTCTACGAAAATAACCAGCCTACCAAGCCTTCTTTAGCTTTGGAATCACAATATTCCGGAATGATCAAAAAGGTCAATCTGAACGGAAATTATTTCTACAGCACAGATTATTATCCCGGAAACAGAAGAGGAATTTTGCAGATTCAGCAGAATTTCTCTACCATGATTTTCAAAGATCATTATGTGTATGCCAACATTACGGCTTCCCATTTTTCACCTAAGTTCTACTTTTACGACAACACCCTGAATTCGAGCAATCTAAGACTGGATACGGGAATCAACTTCCCTAAAAAAGGGAATTTCGGGATGGGACTTGGCTACCAGTATCAGGAAGAAAACTCCAATTCTTATAATAATTTTTTCAATGCCCAGCCTTACGAAAACACAAAACAGCTGAAAGCACAGCGTTTTACGGAATACCTTACCTGGCTGAGTCCTGATAAGCAACACACCTCCATCTTAAGCATGGAAACAGGATTGGCACAATATCCGGACAACGATAAACAGCAGTTTCAGATGAAAGTAAGCGGAACTTACAGCTACAAATGGCTTACCGTGAACGGGATCTATCAGCACGGAAGTTATTTTCTTTCCGAATATGCTTTTTCAAAAATGATGAACCAGAGCACTCCCTACGAAAAGCTTTCCCTTTCTGCTTTTGTGAATAAAAACTTCTTCAACCGTCAGCTGAATGTCACCTCAGGGGTTTCTTATACGGATGATGTTCTGTATGGAAAGTCGCCTTCCGGCTTTATGAACCTGAAGTATTCAAGGGAAAAGTACGCCCTGTACCTGAACTCTTCCTACTTCAGCTATACTGCAGGAAGTTTCACCAATAATCTGTTGACCGTGGAAGCCGGTGTAACCGTCAACCTTAGAAACAGTACCCTTGATCCGGGTAAAAAAGGAGACATCAAAGCATTTGTCTATTATGACCTGAACGAAAACAATATCTATGATGAGGGCGACAAAGAAGCGGCTGGCTATCTCATTATGCTTAACAATATTTCATTTAAAACCGACCCGTCAGGTTCTATCAGCTACCGTTCTATCCCTTATGGAAAATATGCCCTGAAACAGGTGATCCAGCAAGGCTGGTATTATGATGAAACTGAATTTACGGTAGACAAACACCACTACTCTTTTGAAATCCCTCTTCATCAAAACGGAACGACTCAGGGAAAAATAGCCTATGATTTTGACACCAAAACAGCAGTAGATTTCACGCCCAAAGTCGGAGGTATTCTTTTCAATATTTACCGTAATGAAAAGTTAGTACATCATATCATCACCAATGACAATGGGGAATTTGCCTCCTTCCTGCCCTCCGGAACTTACAGGATTGAGCTGAACAAAAACTCTCTGCCGTCCAATACCTATTGCGAACGCTCTACTGATACTTTCAAAGTGGAGGCCGGGAAAATAGTACAACTTGAGCCGTTTGTGATTAAGGTGAGGGAGAAGGTGATCAGGGTGAAGAAGTTTGGGAACTAAAGTAATGAGATATAATTCATTATACTCCTATATTATTAAGAAATATGCCTGCAGTGTCTATTTGCTATCAGCGCAAAGAGTAAGAAAACATATATGTACGAAGATTTTTGTACATCTGCCAGTGTCGAGAGAAGGTCAATGTGTGAGAAGATTAAAACAATAACCTAAGCAAAACATAAAAAACTGATACAGAATTTTTATTTCCATTAAAGATTAAAAACGATTCGATAATGAATCGTTTTTTTATTATTTTTATCACAAAATGTTAAGAATATAACATGCAATGAAAATCAATAGATTAAAAGTTGGTCTTATCAAAAAAAGGAAAACTATAATGTTGGCTCACCGAATAATTAGAAAGAAGCAAAGCAGCATTTTTATTTTGAGATATGAATTAGATTCTACCATCAATTGATTTTTTTAGAAATTGTAAAAGTTTTAAATATTGATAAAGAATTATTGAATTCGACAAAATAAATGAGCACAAAATTTTTCACAAATAAAAATGAGAATAGTCTACTAAAGAAATTTGAGGGAGTTTTTAAAAACTTACCAAATATTCATCACTTTGATGCACTTGTAGGATATTTCAGAGCCACAGGCTATTTTAAACTAAGACCATATCTAAATGATATTGCAGAAATCAGGATTTTAGTAGGTATAAATGTTGATGTAATAGTAGAAAAATACCATACAATTGGTCAGCAATACATAATATATCCAGAAGAAACAATAAATCAATTTATTTCCACTTTAAAAGAAGATATACAAAACGCTGATTATTGTAAAGACATTGAAGATGGTATATTACAATTCATAGAAGATATCACCACAAAAAAAATAATTATAAAGGCTCATCCAGAGAAAAATTTACATGCTAAAATATACATATTCAGGCCTAAGGAATTCAATCAATATTCGACAGGAAGTGTCATTACAGGCTCTTCAAATTTAACCGAAGCAGGATTAGGTTGTCGTGATAAATCTAACTATGAGTTCAATGTTGAGCTGAGAGATTATGATGATATAAAGTTTGCATCAGATGAGTTTGAGCATTTATGGAATGAGGCGGTAGATATATTGCCAATTGATATTTCGAGTTTAAAAGAGGATACTTTTCTTAATGAGAATTTTACGCCTTTTGAATTATATATAAAGCTTTTGATAGAATATTTCGGAAATCGTATAGAATATGACCCTACCAATATTGATTTGCTTCTGCCTGACAACTATATGAAATTAACATATCAGTCCGAAGCAGCAATTGAAGGATATGAAAAGTTGACGAAATACAATGGATTCTTTTTAGCCGATGTTGTTGGTTTAGGTAAAACGATAATCGCTTCAATAATAATAAAGAAGTTTGTATTTGAAAATGGCTATCATTCCAAAGTATTGGTTGTTTACCCTCCTGCATTAGAAGATAACTGGAAAAAAACAATAAAAGATTTTCATGTTGAAAACAATACATGGTTTGTTTCTACCGGAAGTTTACATAAAATATTAGATGGTAAAAATCGTAATTATCCAAATCCAAATGAGTTTGATTTAATTGTAATTGATGAGGCTCATAAGTTTAGAAACGATACATCTAATATGTACGAAAAGCTTCAAACAATTACAAAATCAGATAGAGTAATACCTGGAAGTGATGGCGACACTCGCAAAAAAGTGATGTTGCTTTCAGCGACTCCATTAAATAATCATCCTGCTGATATAGAAAATCAAATTTATCTGTTTCAGGATAAACGAAATTCAAATCTGCCAAGCGTAAAAGATTTACAGGCTTTTTTTCTCCCTCTGAAAGAAGAGTATGACGAGCTAAAAAAAGACGAAAAAATTGATATAAAAAAGGTTAAGGAAATCTTTGATAAAATCAGAGATAAAGTAATAGAACCTTTGGTTATTCGCAGAAGCCGAACAGATATTGAAAATAATGAAGATTTCAAAAAAGATATTACAGAACAGGGAATAGTATTTCCGAAGATAAATCCACCTCACGAAGTTAAATATGAGTTTGATGATAAACTAAGTTTATTATTTGATAAAACTATTTCAATGCTTACATCAATGGATGAACACTTAAATCCGTTTGATGGATTAGGTTTTTACAGGTATAGAGCAATTGAATATTTAATAAACGAGGAAGACCGTAAACGCTACGGAGATGTAAGAGCTATTTCAAACAGGCTCTCTGCCATTATGAAAACGCTTTTAGTTAAACGCTTGGAAAGCAGCTTTTATGCGTTTAAAAAATCATTGTCAAGACTTCTTACCAATACCAAACACATGATTAAGATGTTTGAAGAGAATAAGATATATGTTGCTCCTGATATTGATGTGAACAAATATCTTAATGAAAGTGATGAAGAAGGTCTGGAACAGAAAATCAATGCGAAAGGTGGAAATAATCAGGTATATACAAAAAATGATTTCAAAGAGGATTTTTTAGAGTTCCTGAAAGAGGATAAAAGAAAAATTGAGCAATTAGTGCAAGAATGGTCAGAAATCACTTATGACCCAAAATTAGAGAAGTTTATCACTGATCTGAAAACCAAGTTTCTAAGTAAAACACATAATCATTCAAGGAAACTTGTTGTATTCTCAGAATCAAAGGAAACAATTGAATATGTATATGACCGTTTGACAGAAATTGGTATAAAAAAAATAATCACAGTAAGTGCCGAGAATCGCAAAGATAGATTCCCTGTTATTTTAGAAAATTTTGATGCTAATCAGGAAAGAGAAAACTGGAAAAATGATTACGATATTATTTTCACTACCGAAGTTTTAGCAGAAGGTGTAAATCTTCATAGATCTAATGTTTTAATAAACTATGACGTTCCTTGGAACTCCACTCGACTGATGCAGAGAATCGGGCGTGTAAACCGTATTGGTACAGAAGCAAATCAGATCAACGTTTTCAACTTTTATCCTTCCGATAAATCAGAAAATCAAATTAAACTTACAAGTACAGCAATTAAAAAGTTGCAGGCTTTTCATTCAGCATTTGGTGAAGATAGCCAGATTTATTCACAATTAGAGGAAGTTGGCGAAGCTGGTCTGTATGGTTCTAAACTAAAAGAAGAGGTTAATGAAACATTATTGTTTCTACAAGAATTGAGGGAGTTTAAAAAGAATAATCTTAAACGATTTAACCAGATAAAAAGCATTCCCAAAAAGTCCCGAATCGCGAGAGAATCAAAAAACGTAGAATCATTTATCAACGTGGACAACGCATCAATTACTTATATCAAAAGTGAAGGACATCCCGGTGTTTTTTATAAAACAGATGAAAAAAATATCGTTCACGAACTCACCTTTGTAAATGCAGCTAAAATATTTAAAGCTTCAATAAAAGAAAAAGCGGTAAAACTTCCGTCTAATCATCACAATCAGGTAGCGAAGGCATTAAATCATTTCAAAACCGTAGCAAAAAATATAGAGACTAAAAATGTTACTAAAGCACAGCTTTCTGCCACGGAAAAGAAAGTAATAAAGGATTTGGAATATTTTATAGGGATAACTGATAATTCGTTCTTCAAAACGCAGATGCAAAGAGCCTTAGATGAAATATACAAAGGTTCACACAGGCAACTGCCTAATAACATTAAAAAGTTTATGAAAGAAAACACGGAGAACGATCCACATAAGGTAATAGCTAATTTATATGACAACGTTCTGAAAGGAATGAATTTTAGTGATACGGCAAGAATTAAAGAGCAAAGGGCTTCTCTATTTAGTAAACCTCAGATAGTAATTTCAGAATCTTATATCGAAAGCAAATAATGGAAAATACATTATACCAAATATTCACGTCAGACTACGACAGAACCTCATTTGAGGATAATGTTCTAAAACCTATATTCAAAGATTCGGTTCAGAAGTTTGTTTTATATGATACGGACGGTGAGCAGGAAATTATGTTGACAGAAACGGACTTGCGTACCGCAAAAAAAGTGGTTAAATATGGCGAATTTACCACACATGACAACCGAAAAGTTGAACTATACGAAATTACAGTAGAAGACTTTAGTAAAGTGAAAATTGCTCGTGTTGGCTTAGGGGCATTGGTTAAAAAGCTTATTATAGGGAATAATGCTGTATTTGCCACCTTTAGGTATGAGAATGTTACTGATAAACATTGGCGTTTTTCATTCATTGCCTACGATAGTTTTTTTCAGGATGGACAGGTGCAAACTACCGAAACCAATCCTAAGCGTTACACCTATGTTTTTGGAGACGAACACGAAACGTATAGAACTGCAACGGATCGGTTTTTAGAATTAGAAAGTAAAAATAAAATCAAGGTCAAAGATATTCAAGATGCTTTTGCTGTAGAAGCAATGTCTAAAGAATTCTTTGATGAATACAGAGAAACCCACTATGCAAAATTTATTAAATACCTGACAGGTGATGAATTTATAAAAAAAGGTGGAAAGTATGAATTAGTTCCTGTTCAAAACCCATCACCGTTTTTAGCATCGGTGTTCAATGGGGATAAAGTTATCGCTCGTGACTTTTGTAAGAAGTTATTAGGGCAAATTGTCTTCCTATATTTCTTACAGAAAAAAGGGTGGATGGGATCGCCTACGGGAAATTACAAAAATGCCGATGGTGATAAGAATTTTATGCAAAATTTCTTTAATCAAGCTGGTGCTAACGATACATTTTATACGATTTGGCTAACAAAGTTATTTTATGATACTCTGAATAAAGAGCGTGAAAATGACGATTTTGAAATGCCTGATAACTCTATCGTTAAGATACCCTATCTAAACGGAGGCTTGTTTGACAAAGAATCGGACAAACACGATTTCCTCACTTTCCCTAAAGAACTGTTTGCTGATTTATTCGAGTTTTTCAACCGTTTTAATTTCACTATTTACGAGAACAGTCCTGAAGAGCATACGGTAGCCGTAGATCCTGAAATGTTAGGGCATATTTTTGAAAACTTATTGGAAGACAATAAAGACAAAGGTACATTCTACACGCCTAAGGAAATCGTGCATTATATGACACAGGAATCGCTGATTGAGTACTTGGTTACACATATAGGTGAAGACAAAAAAGAAGGTATTGACCTGTTTGTAAAACAAAAAGAAAAAGAACAATTATCTGTCGAAGAACTCAATGAAATAAATGGTTTACTGGATAAAGTAAAAATCTGTGACCCCGCAATTGGTTCAGGAGCTTTCCCTATGGGACTGTTGCAGGAAATTTTCATGCTCAAAGAGAGAATTGCATTTGATTTGGGTTTTACTGTTTGGAGTCCTGCGACGGTCAAAGAAAATATTATCCAAAATTCCATATATGGTGTAGATATAGAAAAAGGAGCTGTTGATATTGCACAATTGCGATTTTGGTTAAGTTTGATCGTTGATGCAGATGTACCCAAAGCTCTTCCCAATCTTGCCTATAAGATAGTGGCTGGAAACTCATTGGTAAGCAAATTTGAAGATGAAATTATTGAAATCGACTGGAGTACAGACAGTGCAAAAGGCGGATTATTTGCTCAGGAACTAATCGAAAAGAAAATAGACTTTCTAAAGCAAATCTCAGAAAAGCAAAAACAATATTTTAAAGCCAAAGGACAGAAAAAAGAAAAAATATCAAAGGAAATACGTACCCTAAAATTAGACATACTTTCTACGGAATTAAAAGTCATGATCGAAACCAAAGGGACAACCCTTGACGGAAATGCGAAACCTACCAAGAGACAAATGGAAGGCTTTTTACAAACGGAAGGATGGCGTAAGACTTTAGCTAAAATAAAACATTTAAAAAATAATGATGAGTCTTTCTCACACTTTGATTGGGCTTTGGACTTTCCAGAATTATTAAATCCTTTAATCATTGAAGATAAAGATAAAAGAGGGTTCGATATAGTAATAGGGAATCCACCATATGGGGTCTCAATAAAAGGAGATTATCGGGATGCTGTTTTAAGAGTTTTAGGTAAAGTTCCTGATTTTGAAATTTACTACTATTTCATTGAAAAGGCTTATGAATTGTCAAAGAATAAAGGTACATTATCTTATATCATTCCAAATACCTATTTGTTTAATACCAATGCTTCAAACTACAGAATTGAATTATTAAACAGATGGGAAATTACAGAAATATTGGATTGTACCAAATTTAGCATTTTTCAAACTGCAACAGTAAGAAATACTATTAATCTATGGAAGAAAAACACTTCCGAAAAAATAGGATTTAGAAAGACTAAAAATCAAAATACTTTTTCCGAACTAGTAAACCAAGATCGTTTGTTTCTCACAAAAAATGATTTATTTGAGATGAGTCAAAATTGGGGCTTGGCATTTATGCTTGACAGGAAAATTATAGATATAGTAAATTTAATAAAAACAGATAAAAAAGAGTTGATTTATTATTTCCCAGAAATAAGTCAAGGACTAATTGCCTATGACTCCTATAAAGGGCAATCAAAAGAAATAATAGAATCTAGAGCGTATCATTATAATTCTTTCGACAAACATGATTTAAAAAAATGGTTGTGGGGAGAAGATGTAACCAGATATAAGGTTGTATGGAATGGTAAAGAATACATTGATTATTGTGATGGTATAGCCAATCCTAGAGAGCAAAAGTATTTTATTGGAGAACGATTATTAATTCGAGAAATTACGAATCCTTCAATATTTGCAGCAATAGCTTATGAAGAAATGTATAATGATCCGGCAATCATAATTGTCAAATCAAATGAAACATACTCTGTAAAAATACTATCGGCAATACTTAATTCTAAATTAGCTACTTTTTATCATTTTAACAATTCTCCTAAAGCTACCAAGGGAGCGTTTCCAAAAATACTGGTCAAAGATATTAAGGAGTTTCCAATTGTAATTCCTGAGAATTTTCAACCATTTGAAATAATAGTAGATTACTTAATGTTCTTGAAAAACCCTGATAATAAATCAATTGTGGAGCATACGTCTAATGATAGAATCGCATCGCACATAGAGGATATATTGGATATGATGGTATATGAATTGTATTTCAAAAACCACATGGAGACAAATGGGATATCCGTACTGGAATTTATAGCTCCTAAACCGCTTACAGGATTACTCAAATCAGAAGATAAAGCAGATATAATTAAAGAATTCTATTTGTGGTTTCAAAAACCAGAGAACCCTGTACGTCAGCGCATGTTATTGATAGATACTCGTAGTAAAGACACATTAGCTGTTATTAATAAAAGTTTGTAGGAAATGAGTAAAGTTTGCATTGACGAGATACAAATATATAATTTTAAGTTTTTCAACGAACAAGACCCTATCAAGCTTGGCGGAAAACATTTATTACTATTTGGAGAAAACGGTAGTGGTAAAAGTTCTGTTTATTGGTCATTATACACATTGTTTGAGGCTTCTGTAAAATATGATGTAGAAGAGATAAAAAAATATTTTAGACATAGTTCAGAATCAGAAGAATCACTCTTGAATATACATGCTGAGCCAATATATACTGGTGAATCAATATTTTATGATTCATTCATAAAGGTGACAACAACAGATAATCCTCCGGTAAACTATGAGGTTTCTTTATTGGATACAACAATAAGTACGAATCCTAATGCTGTGGAAGTAAATCAGGCATCTGATTTTTTGAATTATAAGGTGCTATATAAATTTCAAGATTTTTGGAACGGGGAACCCATTGATTTAGCTAAGATTTTTACAGGTTATATTTTGCCATATGTAAAATTTCCTTCGTTTGATATATGGAGGGATGGGACGCTACAGCCTCGCACCAATGCTATAGAAATGTGGCAAGAAATAAATACTGGACCTGGAACAACTACAAATGCAAAAGGCAAAGTAATACAAGTGTACAAGTATAGTCAGGGGAATAAGCAGTTCAACCGATTTAGTGCTCATTTTGAAAGACAAATGCAAGATTTGATTGATTTCATAAATGTGAATGCTCCTTCAATACTAAAGAAGTTAGGGTATGACATTGATTTTGAGCTAAGATATTCACCACATACGCATAAAAAAGCTGATGTTAATTATTATTGTAATCCATTCAAAATCCAATTAGTTATTACCTCTTATTTGGGAAATCCAGTTCCTATACACCGTCCACAATCATTTTTAAATGAAGCAAAAATTACTGCTATTGCTATTGCAATTCGGCTAACAGTTTTAAGAAAAAGAATAAATGAAGAAGCTCCTGACTTATTAAAATTCATTGTTTTTGATGATGTGATGATAAGTCTTGATATGAATAACAGAGATAAATTAATAGATTTTTTGTTAGATGAAGAAAACAAATTTACTAATGACTACCAACTAATCTTCCTAACACATGACAAAAATTTATATGATTTTGTCGCATTCAAAATAAAGAAATTACATGATCCGAAAGAATGGGTCTTTAAAGAAATGTATTCTGGGAAAGATGAAACAACAAATAGGGAATATCCTATTTTAATTGATAGTGATTTAGAATTCATTGACAAAGCGAAAAAATATTATAAAGCTAAAGATTATACAGCTTCTTCCATTTTCATACGTAAAGAACTTGAAAAATTAGTAAATGAAAGATTGCCTAATGAATTAAAGTATAAATCAGATGGTAGCTTTCTTTCATTACAAACCTTATGGGGAAATATGGTTAGTAGGTATTCGGCTTTGAGCAATCCAATTTCTGATGAAATAAAACAATGCTTTGAGGAGACTAAGTTGATGGTGTTAAATCCCCAAGCACATTTTCAACATATTTCTATGCCTATATATAAAGTGGAATTAGATAAAGCATTTCAATTGATAAATGAAATAAAGACTCAATATCCTGTTCCGAAACTTACATTATTATTAACAAAAGGAATGGAATTACAGTTTAAACACACAACAGCAAACTACACCTTTGACTTTGAATTACTATCGGACTTTTATATAGATGAATTAGATGGAGCAACAATGCAAACATATCCAAAATGTAAAGTATTAACGTGGCAACACGAAGGAACAGTATTTCATGTTCCTGCACAAAACAAAACATTAAACCAAACAGAAATTGATGCTTGTCAAAAACGGGAAGATAAGTTAGATAGGCTAATTGCTAACCTTAAGAGAGATAATATACTTAATATTACTGATGAGATGTTTATTGATAATACATCAATTAAAAATAGCATTTGGTCATTAAAGGATATTATTGATAAATCAGGAATAACGATTTAAATCCGAACATATAAATTGTATCTTTACGGATCGAAACAGGTTTGTATTATTTGATTTTCACAAGGCTTACAAAAATTAGACTTTGAGGGAAATGATTTACCGTTTTTGGTTGAAAATCAAAATTTATCTGAAACGCTTCCACCGGAATTTTTAATACTTCAGAAATTCTTTTCAGTAGAGGGTCTTCAATAATTTCTTTCTGTTCCAGCAGAGAAACTTTCTTCTGGTTCCAGTCGTCCCCAAGGTCAAGCGCCAATGCTTCCTGCTTGATGCCCAGCATTTCCTTGAATCGTTTTACATTGCGTCCCTGATGTATTGTATGTTCCATGATAATTCAACATTTATGAGGTTTAAATATAGAAAAATATTTATAAAAATGCCCCTTAAAAAACAGCTTAATTACAATCTCTGTTCTTCATGCTGATACTGTGAAACGGTCCTCCTCTCCTATTTCGCCATTTCCGTTTTTATGCCCGTTTTTTTCATCAAAAAGTCAGAAAAAATAAACCCTGTTATCTGGTTTTCATTTTCTGATGAACACGTGCTGAAAATCTTACAACACCCTGTTTTTCTATGCCTGGCACTCGCTATATTTGATCGTACAAACCAAAAAAACACAATATTATGGCACTAGACAATTTAATCAGTGTAAGCTTTTCAACAAGTGATCTGGAAACGATTGATAAAGCAATTCAGGATATCCAGTCTGTACTGTTGGGAAAAACCATCAACCTTACTCCGGATCAGAGACAGCAATACGGAAGAATTGCAGAACAGAACAAACTTTTCGTCAATAAAGCCAAAATCTATATGGAACAATATGCCCAGTATGTTCCTAACTTCCTGGATAAAGCAGAATTTGATAAAGATTATATCGCCAGAGAACAGATTGAACAAAGACTGCAACAACTGGATTCTTTAACTGAACAACTTTCAGACACCAAGGTATTACTGGATCACGATAATTATCATAACGCCATCAGTTTCTATCGAAGCATCAGATACCTTTCTGAAGAGAATGTACCGGGTACCAATGTTATTTATGACGATATGAAGCAGTTTTTTGTGACGGGACAGACCTCAGGACCCACTGAAACACCACCTACATCCGGTTCAAACAACAATAAGTAAGAATAAATACTTTTTTGAGAGCACGTGAAAACGTGCTTTTTTGTGGTTATTTGTTATCATATTTTGGTTGGAAATCGCAAAGACGCAAGTTCTTATTATAGGGACGCTATT